>JAVEEH010000007.1 GCA_030840545.1 Frankiaceae bacterium
AGTGTTTGCCGAGGCCTACCTCACCGGCGCTCTGCCCGGTGCCCACATCCCGACCGTGCACGGCCGGCCCGTGGAGATCCAGATCTGTGCCACCCCGGAGGCGATGCTCGGTCTCGCCGAGACACCCGCGGAGATTCCCGGCGTCGGCCCGGTCCCGATCGAAACCGTCCGGCAGATGGCCAGGGACGCCAAGCTGCGCTGGCTCACCATCGACACCGACACCGGCCGCCTCCTCGACCGCAACCCCACCACGTGGCGGATCCCCACCCCCCTGCACGCCCACGCCGACACCACCTACGTCACCAGCGTCGGACCCCACTCCACCGTCCCCGCCACCCGCAGCGACGGCGAACACCTCAACCCCTTCGCCCATGGCCACACCACCAGCACGAACATCGCCCCGATGGACCGCTGCTGGCACCGCGCAAAAACCTTCGCCGGCTTCACCGTCACCCGACAACCCGACGCCACCATCACCTGGACCACCCCACTCGGCCAAACCCACACCACCCACCCCTACGACTACCGCCTCGGCCCATAGGGGTCAGTCGATCGAGCGTTCCAGCCACAGGACGTCCCACCACTTGCCGAACTTCAGGCCGACCTCGCGGAACGTCCCGATCTCGGTGAAACCGAACTTGCGGTGCAGCGCAAGCGACGCGTCGTTCGGCAACGCGATGCCGGCATAGGCACGGTGCACGTCCTCGTGCCGCAACAGGTCGAAGAGCTCGGCATACAGCGCTGACCCTGCACCCCGACCGAGCGCCGCGTGGGCGCAGTAGACGGTCGCCTCGACCGAGGTGCCGTACGCCGCCTTGTCCCGGAACCGGCCGCTCGTCGCATAGCCGAGCACGTCCTCACCGGCCACGGCCACGAGGAGCCGGTGGCGGCCGTGGTCGGCGTAATGGTCGAACCAGTCTCTGCGCTGCGGGACCGTGAACGGCTCGAGGTCGAACGTCACGTGCGTGTTCTCGACGTAGTAGTTGTAGATCTCGGTGAGCGCCGGCAGGTCGTCGAGCCGGCCGGCCCGGACCTCGACAGCGGCGCCTGTCACGTCCAAAGCGTCCCTCCTCGATGTTGCCGGCGCGTAACGTTCGGATCGGAGGTGCCGAATGACGGACAGCCCAACCCTTGGCGGCCCGGTCGCAGGGCCGGGCGCGAACTTCGCCGCCGCGGGCGCCCGGATCGCCGGCACGGTGCCCGACTTCGCCCTTCGCGACCGCGGAGACGTCGACGACAACTGGGTGCACGCTGAGGGCGAGTCCTGCGCCAAGTGCGGAGCCGACCTCACGCCACGCGACTACATCCGCCGCAGCGCCCGAGGTGGGTGGGTGCACGAGCGCTGCCCGGTGCAGACCACCGTGCAGGAACGTCCCTCGGCTTGAGGGGCTGACGATGTCGAAGAGCGGCTACAGCTACGGCCTGCGCAACGACCTGGCCGGCGTCGAAGCGACCAGCGCCTCGACCGCGCCCGACTTCGTGCGGCACGACCGCGGCGCGGAGGACGAGCACTGGGCGCACGCCTTCGGTGAGCCCTGCGTCCGCTGCACCGCCCTCATCGAGGAGGGCGATGCCGTCCGTCGCCGCGGCACCGGCGGCTGGGTGCACGAGCGCTGCCCCGCCCGCACCCTGGTCGACGACTTCTAGCCCTCCTGCTTGATCCAGCTCATCAGTCCGCGCAACCGGCCACCGACCTCTTCGATCTGGTGCTTCGCGCCTTCATCGCGGTACTTCGTGAACTGCGGCCGACCCGCATCGTCCTCTGCCACCCACTCCTTGGCGAACGTGCCGTCCTGGATCTCGCCGAGGATGCGTTTCATCTCCTGTTTCGTCGCGTCGTTCACGACGCGCGGCCCGCGGGTGTAGTCGCCGTACTCCGCCGTGTCGGAGATCGACCAGCGCATCTTCGCCATGCCGCCCTCATACATCAGGTCGACGATGAGCTTCAGCTCGTGCAGACACTCGAAGTAGGCCACCTCTGGCTGGTAACCGGCCTCGACGAGCGTCTCGAACCCGGCCTGCACGAGAGCCGTTGCCCCACCGCACAGCACCGCCTGCTCACCGAACAGGTCGGTCTCGGTCTCCTCCGTGAACGTCGTCTGCAGCGCACCCGCGCGCGTCCCACCGATGCCCTTCGCATACGCGAGGGCCAGCGCGAGCGCGTCACCGGTGGCGTCCTGCTCGACGGCGACGAGGCACGGTACGCCGCGCCCGTCGACGTACTGCCGGCGCACGAGGTGCCCAGGCCCCTTGGGAGCGACCATCGCCACGTCGATGCCGGCCGGCGCCGTGATGTAGCCGAAGCGAATGTTGAAGCCATGGGCGAAGAACAGCGCGTCGCCGTCCTTCAGGTTCGGCTGGATGGCCTCGGCGTAGAGCGAGCGCTGCACGGTGTCGGGAGCCAGCACCATGATCAGGTCTGCCTCGGCGCACGCGTCGAACGGCGACAGGACGCGCAGACCCTCGCCCTCCGCCGCCGCGCGCGACTTCGAGCCGTCGGGCAGACCGACGCGTACGTCGACCCCGGAGTCACGCAGCGAGAGGGCGTGGGCATGCCCCTGCGACCCATAGCCGAGGACGGCGACCTTGCGGCTGCGAATCAACGACAGATCGGCGTCGTCGTCGTAGTAGATCTCAGGCCCAGTGGTGGATGACATGACTCAGGCAGTCCTCTCGACAGGTCGTAGCGTGTTTCGGTCGGTGATCGACCGGGTGCCGCGACCGACGGCGACCATCCCGGACTGGACGAGTTCCTTGATGCCGAACGGCTCGAGCACCCGGATCAGCGCTTCGAGCTTGTCCACGGTGCCGGTCGCCTCGATGGTCACCGCGTCCGGTGCGACGTCGACAACCTTGGCCCGGAACAGCTGCACCGTCTCGAGCACGTGAGATCGCGTCGTCAGGTCGGCCTTCACCTTGACGAGCAACAGCTCCCGCTGCACCGAGGCGGTCGGGTCGAGCTCGACGATCTTGATGACGTTGACCAGCTTGTTGAGCTGTTTGGTGACCTGTTCGAGCGGAAGCTCCTCGACGTTGACCACGATCGTCATCCTCGAGACCTCACGGTGCTCGGTCGGGCCCACGGCGAGCGAGTCGATGTTGAAGCCGCGACGCGAGAAAAGGCTTGCGACTCGCGCCAGCACACCGGGCTTGTTCTCGACGAGAACGGAGAGAGTGTGGCGACTCACTGGGCACCTTCCTCCGACGAGACGACTTCGCCCATCTCGTAGTCGAAGTCGGGCGCGGTGTCGCGCGCGACCTTGATGTCGTCGTTCGACGTGCCGGCGGCGACCATCGGCCAGACCATCGCATCCTTGCCGACCACGAAGTCGACGACCACTGGAGCGTCGTTGATGGACATCGCCTTCTCGATCGTGGCATCGACGTCGTCGGCGGTCTCACACCGCAACCCGATGCAGCCCATCGCCTCGGCGAGCTTGACGAAGTCGGGCAGGTAGGAGGTGCGACCGGCCTTGAGATCGGTGTTGGAATAGCGGGAGCCGTAGAACAGCGTCTGCCACTGCCGCACCATCCCGAGCGACTGGTTGTTGATGATCGCGACCTTGATCGGGATGCCCTCGATCGCGCAGGTCGTCAGCTCCTGGTTGGTCATCTGGAAGCAGCCGTCGCCGTCGATCGCCCACACCAACGCGTCCGGCCGGCCGACCTTCGCACCCATGGCAGCCGGCACGGCGAAGCCCATCGTCCCCAGCCCCCCGGAGTTGATCCAGGTGTAGGGGTTCTCGTAGGACACGAACTGGCTGGCCCACATCTGGTGCTGACCGACGCCTGCCACGTAGATCGCCTCCGGGCCGGCAATGCGACCGAGGCGCTCGATGACGAGCTGTGGCGCGAGCGACCCGTCGGACTCAGGCTCGTAGCCGAGCGGATAGGTCCGCCGCCACGTCTCGCACTGCCGCCACCAGACGGTGTAGTCCGGCTT
>JAVEEH010000110.1 GCA_030840545.1 Frankiaceae bacterium
CCGGGTGACGGTGCCCTCAGAGACGCTTTCGCCCAGTCGGGGCATCGTGACGGAGACCGACATGACTTCCTTCCGGGCGGCGGGCGACTAGCCGTGGACGTGCAGAGGCTTACCCGCGAGAGCGAGGTGTGCCTCACCCACCGACTCCGACAAGGTCGGATGCGGATGGATGAGCTGGGCGACCTCGACGGGCAGCGCCTCCCAGTTGGTGATGAGCTGCGCCTCGGCGATCAGATCGCCGACCCGCGATCCGACCATGTGCACGCCGATGACCGGGCCGTCCTTCACCGCGACGACCTTGCACGCGCCGGCGGTCTGCAGGATCTGCGCGCGGCCGTTGCCGGCGAGGTCATAGGTGAACTCCACGACGTCATGTCCGCGCTCCTTGGCCTGCGCCACCGTGATGCCGACGCTGGCGACCTCGGGCTCGCAGTAGGTGATGCGCGGCACACCGTCGTAGTCGATCGCCGGCGGGTTCTGCCCGGCGACGCGCTCGGCGACCATGATGCCCTCGGCGAACCCGACGTGCGCGAGCTGGAGGCCGGGCCGCAGGTCACCGATTGCAAAGACGTTGGGCACGTTGGTCTGGCAGTGAGCGTCCACGGTGACGAAGCCGCGGTCCATCTCGATGCCGACATCTTCGTAGCCGAGCCCGTCGGAAACCGGGCCGCGTCCGACCGCGACCAGCAACAGCTCGGCGTCGTAGGTGGTGCCGTCCTCGAGCGTCACGGTCACACCCGAGTCGGTCGTCTTGGCGTCACTGAACTTCTTGCCGAGTGAGAACGTGATGCCGCGCTTGCGGAACGCGCGCTCGAGCAGCTTGGAGCTCGACTCCTCCTCGAGCGGCAAGAGGTGCGGCAGCGCCTCGATGATGGTCACGTCGGCGCCGAACGACTTCCACACGCTCGCGAACTCGACGCCGATGACGCCACCACCGAGTACGACGACGGACGACGGCACCTTGTCCATCCGCAACGCCTGCTCGCTGGTGATGATGCGGTTGCCGTCTATGTCGAGCCCGGGCAGCGATCGGGAGTAGGAGCCGGTGGCCAGCACGACGGCCTTGGTCGCCTCGTAGCGGGTGCCGTCGACCTCGACAGCGTTGGGCGCGACGAGCCTGCCGGAGCCCTCCACGACGGTGATGTTGCGACTCTTCACGAGCCCGGTCAGACCCTTGTAGAGGCGGGAGACGACGCCGTCCTTGTAGCCGTTGACCGCTTCCATGTCGATGCCCTCGACGGAGGAGCGGACGCCCACCTTCTCGCCTTCGCGGGCCGCGTCGGCCACCTCGGCGGCGTGCAGCAGCGCCTTGGTCGGGATGCAGCCGCGGTGCAGGCAGGTGCCCCCGACCTTGTCCTTCTCGACCATGACGACCGAGAGGCCGAGCTCGGCGGCGCGCAGTGCGCAGGCATAACCGCCGCTTCCGGCGCCGAGGATCACGAGGTCAGCAGTGGTGTTGGCCGGGGTGGAGGCCACGGTGCGGCTCCTTGCGCGCGAGGCGACGTCGTTGTCGCGTCCATTCTCACACTGCGCGCAGATTGCGCGGCGGGGCGGCAGCGGCTGCCGCTCCGGGGTCAGGGCTGGCTGTGCCCGCCGCCGCCATGCCCGTGGCCGGCGCCATGGCCGCCACTGTGCCCGTGCCCGGCCGGCTGCCCGCCGGAGCTGTCGCCGGCCGTCGGGCCGGACGAGCCTGGGGCGGGTGAGCTGTCGTGCTTGCCGGAGTGCCCGTGACTCGTGTGCTTGGCCTTGCCCGAGCTGCCCGAGCTGCCCGAGCTGCCCGGGTCACCCGGCTGGGCGCTCCCCGACTCGGGGTCGGTCGGGCCGGAGCCGGCGCGGTGCTTCCCGCAGTCGCTCTGCGCCGCCAGCGAGACCCACTTGCCGTGCTCGCCGTGCTTGCCCTTGGGCGCGGAATGGGCGACGGAGGACACGTACTGGCCGTGGCTCTTCACGTCGGTGGGGCAGGGCGGCAGGGTGTAGCCGCCAGTGGCACCGGACGAGCCCCCGCCCGACCCGGAGCCCTGGGCGTCGGTCGTTTCGGGGTCACCGGGCCCGGCGCCCTGGGCGCCGGTGGTCTCGGGGTCACCCGTGCCGGCGCCCTGGGCGCCGGTGGTCTCGGGGTCAGGGCTCGCCGGCGCCGGCGAGGAGTCGGCGCTCCGCACGATCTGCGTCGTCCCGCTCGGTGCCACGTGGCTCAGCGCCATCGCGCCGCCGACGCCACCAGCCGCGAGCGACGTCGCGATGAGCGCCATCGCCTTCGTCTTGGCGACGAGCGTGGCGGACCAGTGCGAGAACATCGACCCTCCATCGCGGGGACTCTCGAGGCAGAAGTCCCGCTGTTGCGATCGTCGGCCTCTCGCTGGGCCGTCTCAATGCTCCCTATGGGTGGTGTCAGGCGCCGACGCGTTCCAGGAACTCCACCAGGCTCCGGATCGGCACGCCGGTGCCGCCCTTGGGGGTGTAGCCGTGCGGTTCGCCCTGGTTGAAGCTCGGGCCGGCGATGTCCAGATGCGCCCAGCGCACGCCGTCGGGCACGAACTCCTTGAGGAAGAGGCCGGCCGTGAGCATGCCGCCGTTGCGGTCGCCGATGTTGGAGATGTCGGCGACCTCGGAGTCGAGCGACTTGCGCAGCTCCGGCGGCAGGGGCATCGGCCACGCCTGTTCGCCGGCAGCGCCGGCAGCGGCCACCAGGTCGGCGCGCAGCTCGTCGTCGTTGCCCATGACGGCATAGACGTGCGAGCCGAGGGCGATGAGCTGGGCACCGGTCAGCGTGGCGACGTCGATGATGTAGTCCGGCTTCTCCTCGCCGGCGCGAACGATGGCGTCGGCCAGGATCAGCCGGCCCTCGGCATCGGTGTTGAGCACCTCGACGGTCTTGCCACCTCGCATCGTCAGGACGTCCGACGGGCGGATCGCATGACCGCTCGGCATGTTCTCAGCCGTCGGCACCCAGCCAACAACGTTGACGTTCGGCTGCAGCTGCGCCACCGCTCGCAGCGTCGCGATGACGGCGGCGGCGCCGCCCATGTCCGACTTCATCCACTCCATGGCCGCGGGCGGCTTCAGTGACAGGCCGCCGGAGTCGAACGTGATGCCTTTGCCGACCAGGTGCACCGTCGCGCGCGCCTTGCGGCCCGGCGTGTAGGCGATGCGAACGAGCCGGGGGGGATGCGACGACCCGGCGCCGACGCCGAGGATGCCGCCGAAGCCACCCTTCTTCAGGGCTTTGTCGTCCATGACCTCGACCGCACACCCGACGGTCGCGCATGCCTCGACCGCTGCTTGCGCGAACGCCTCGGGTCGCAGGTCACCGGGTGGTGTGTTGACGAGGTTGCGGCACAGGATGACCGCCTCGATGACGATCGCGGCCCGGTCGACGGCTGCTTTGGCTGCTTTGTCCCGGGGATTCGGTACGACGAGGACGACGGTGCCCACCGGCGGCTTGTGGGCGCCGGTCGAGGCGGCGCTGCGATAGCGGGTGAACGCGTAGCCCCCGAGCAGCGCGCCTTCGGCGACCGCGCGGAGCTCGGCCGGGCCGGAGCCCCCGTTGACGCCGGCCAGTGCAGTGGCCACTCGAGCCGTGCCGGCGAGTGAGCGGATCGCGGCGCCGAGACCGCGGCGCACGGCCTCCACGTCATAGCCGTCGGCCTTGGTGTGCTCGTCGCCGAGTCCAACCGCTACCAACGTGGGTGCGACCGTGGCACCAAGCGTTGCAAGCTTGGTCACCTCGCCGGCGCGACCGGTCGCACCGACCCCGCGCAGCGCTGTCGTGAGCCGCTTCTTGAAGGCCTTGTCGACGTCCGCGGCGCCGGGCACGAGAACGGCTCCGTCTGCGCCTTTGGCAATGCCGACCACGATGGCGTCGGCCTTCACCTCGGACAACGGTGTCTTGGTGAGGGACAGGGCGGTCATGCGGCCCGATGCTAATGCCTGTCCGGGGCCCGTCCGATAGCGTCGCCTGCCGTGGCTCCTGCACTGCGTCGATCCCCGTTGCATGACCGGCACGTCGCGCTCGGCGCTCGGATGGCCGAGTTCGGCGGCTGGGAGATGCCGATCCAGTATTCGGGTGTCGTCGAGGAGCATTCGGCCGTCCGCGATGCCGTCGGCATCTTCGACGTGAGCCATCTCGGCAACGTCGAGGTGACCGGACCGGGCGCCAAGGAGTTCGTCAACTCCTGCTTCACCAACGATCTCGACCGCATCGGACCCGGTCAGGCGCAGTACACGCTGTGCTGCGACGACGCGACGGGTGGCGTTGTCGACGACCTGATCGTCTACCACGGAACGACCGACGCCAGGTTTTCGGCCGGCTTCGCCGGCATGCACCTCGTGCCCAACGCCTCGAACACTCCGGAGGTTGTCCGGCGGCTGCGCGCAGCCGCACCCGGGGGCATCGAGATCAAGGACCAGCACGAAGACTTCGCGATCGTCGCGGTGCAGGGACCAAAGTCGCAGCAAGCGCTGGGCGATGTCGGCATCAGCATCGACCTCGACTACATGGCGTTCACCCTCGTCGAACGCGACGGCGTTCGGGTCGTGGTGTGCCGCACCGGCTACACCGGTGAACACGGCTATGAGCTCGTCGTCCCGTCCGACGCGGTGGGTCCGTTGTGGGACGCGTTGCTCGAAGCGGCCTCGGCACACGGCGGTCGGGCGTGCGGGCTCGGTGCGCGCGACACGTTGCGCACCGAGATGGGATATCCGTTGCACGGCCACGATCTCTCGCTCGACATCACACCGGTGCAGGCGCGCTGTGGGTGGGCCGTCGGCTGGTCGAAGCCGGCTTTCTGGGGACGCGACGTGCTGGCGGCTGAGCGCGAGGCGGGGCCGCGACGGTTGCTCTGGGGGTTGCGGGCCGAGGACCGCGGCATCCCGCGCCCGGACATGGTGGTCCGGTCCGCGGCCGGTGACGACGTCGGAGTGGTGACGAGCGGCACGTTCTCGCCGACTCTGAAGATCGGCATCGGTCTGGCGCTGCTTGCCCCCCCGGTGGCAGAAGGTGACCAGGTCACCGTCGACGTGCGCGGCCGGCCGTCGGTGATGCGGGTCGTCAAGCCGCCGTTCGTGCCGTCGCATGTCAGACCATGACGACCGATCGCATTCTGCTCATCGGGATGATGGGAGCCGGCAAGACCACGATCGGGCGTGCGCTGTCGCGCCGGCTCGGCTGGCCCTACTACGACAACGACGACCTGCTGCGTCGTGCGGTCGGCCACGACACCCGGTGGGTGCAGGAACATCATGGTGAGGAGGTGCTGCGGCGGGCCGAGTCAGCTGCACTGACGGTGGCGCTGACTGAAGGTGGCCCGCTCATCGCCGGCGTCGCCGGTGGTGTCGTGATGGATCCGCTCGATCGGCAGCGCCTGCGCGCCGGCGGATTCGTCGTGTGGCTCCGCGCGACGATCGAGACGTTGGCGCAACGCGTCGAAGGGACGGACCGGCCCTGGTTGGGCAAGGATCCGGAAGGGTCGCTGACCGAGCTCTACGCCGGCCGGGCGGATCTCTACCAGTCGGTTGCGCACGTCGTGGTCGACGTCGACAGGTTGGCGCCGGACGTCGTCGCTGAACGCATCGCTAGCGCAGCTTTTGCTCCAGCCGGTTGAGGGCCGCGGTGATGGTGGCGACGTCGGCCTTCGTCGCCGGCGCCGCTTGCGGGTTCATGGTGACGACGACCGCGCCGCCGGTGCCGAGAGTGGCCTGCTGCACCTGGCTGACATCGGTCGCGCCCTGACGCTTCAACCCAGCTTCCAGGTCGGCGCGGCGTAACCCTTCACGGCGCAGCGCTCGGTCGTCATACCGACCGTCCTGGACCAGCACGGTTTCGTGGCCTTCGAAGACGTGTGCGAGTGCCGGGCTTGCGGCCGACGCGCGGACGATCACCGAGTTGACGAGGACGAGCACTGCGGCGCCGATCAGACCGCCGAGGAGCGAGTTGTCGTTGCCGATGATGGCGTTCTGGACGACGTTGGACAGCAGCAGCATGACGACGAGGTCGAAGCTGTTGAGCTGTGCGAGGTCGCGCTTTCCCGCCAGCC
>JAVEEH010000135.1 GCA_030840545.1 Frankiaceae bacterium
CGGTGACCATCGCCCCGCGGCGGTTCCACCGCCGGTTGCCGACGATGTGCACCTCGGCGGCGAGAAAGGCGTTGGCGTTGCGAACGACCGCCCCGATGTTGAAGTCGTGCTGGAAGTTCTCGATCGCGACGTGGAACGGGTGCCGCCGCCGGTCGAGGTCGGCGACGATCGCTTCGCGCTTCCAGTAGCGATAACGGTCGACGACGTTTCGTCGGTCGCCCTCCGTCAGCAGCACCGGGTCGAGCCGAGGATCATCAGGCCACGGCTGTGCATGCGGCCCCACTCCGACTTCCGTCATGGACCCTAGTGTTCAGCAACTACGATCGGCGCCGTGCCGCCGAGGAAGAAGGCCCCTGCCGGGCCACCACCGCTGACCGACGACGACGTGGCCATGCTCAAGGCGCGGGTCGCCGCCGGTGACAAGCCCCGCGTGATCGTCCGCACCGCGTCGGCGGCCGTGCCGGCCGGCACCCGCGGCAACGTCATCCGCGTCGGCAACCCGTCCGACGGCGAGTTCATCGTCGTTCGGCTCGGGCGCGACGAGGTCCCGTTCGCGCCGAGCGAGCTCGGCCTCACCACCCGCAGCAAGGCCGCCGCGCCGCCGGTCGCGCCGCCGACGCCCACGCTGAAGCGCACCACCGCCAAGCCCGCCAAGGCGGCCCCGGCCCGCGCCACGCCGAAGACCGCCACCGCGACACCGCGTCGTACGTCGGGAGCGCGGACGGCCAAGCGGAGCCGGCGGGCTGCCCCGCCGCTCACCGTCACCCTGCGGTTCGCGAACGACGCCTGGACCGTCGAGGCCCAACGTGGAGCCCGCAGGATCGCCAAGGCGAGCCCACTGCGGCCAGGAGCAGTGAAGGCCTTCGCCGACCTCGTCGACGAGCCGCAGGTGCGCGAGGCGATGAGCGAGACGGTCGCCACGTCGCGGGCGGTCGTCGAGCAGCGCGCGGAGAAGCTGCGGGCCGAGTTGCACGCGGCGGAGGCGACGCTCAAGGAGTACGAGGCCCGGCGGCGCTGAGCGCTGCCGCGTCACTCACCCACCGCCGGCTCGTTGTAGGGGCATGAGCCGATCCCGTGTGATCGCTGCCGCTGCGCTGCTCGCCGTCTCGGCGAGCGCCGCGAGCGCGGTGGCCGCCACGTCCCCGTCCGCGAAGAAGCAGCCGGTCGTCTGCACCGGCAACCCTGCGGTCGCGCACCGGCTCGACCTCACTGTTGCCGGCACCAAGACGTTCGGCTTCTACGCCGTGCCCGCCAAGACCGCCAAGGGCATTGTTGTGTTCGACCACGGATACAGCCACACCGCCTTCTCCTGGGTGCAGCACGTCGAGCAGGTCGCCACGCGTGACGGCGTCATCGCCATCGCGATGGACTACCGCGGCCAGCACGACTCCCCGCCGGCCAAGGGCGAGACGCTGCCCTCCTCCCGCGGTTGGCGGGTCGCCGAGGGTGCACAGGACTCGATCGCCGCCACCCAGCTGTTCGACCGGGCCTGCAAGACCGGCGGCCTCAACACGGTCTACGGCGTCAGCATGGGCGGCAACACCTCCGGCCTGGTGGTCGCAGCGCAGCCCAAACGCGCCAACGGCAAGCCGTTGTTCGACTACTGGTTCGCGATCGAGCCGGCCGTCAACGTCACCGAGACGTGGACGGAGGCCTCCGCAGTCGCGCAGAGCGGCAACGTCTTCGCCAAGAACGCCGCCGCCGACATCGAGGAGGAGATGGGCGGCACCCCCGCCACCGCACCGGCCGCCTACCAGAGCCACACCGTCATGGCACGCATCCAGGACATCGCCGGCGCCGGGCTGAAGGGTGTCGCCGTCGTCCAGGGTGTCGACGACGGCCTCGTGCCCTACAACCAGAGTCGCGAGCTCGTTGCCGGTCTACGGGCGTCACGCATCGCCGTCGACGACGTGACCGCCGGGACCCGCGGTGCCGGCGAGCCGGGTACGACGCTGTCGTCCAACGTGCTCGGCCCAGCGGGTCAGACCCCGCCCTTCGCCGGCCACGGCTCCGAAGTGAGCAACACCCAGGTCGTCATCGTCACGGGCTTCGACCTGCTCGACGCGCTCTATCTCAAGCACCGTGCTCCGTCGTGCCAGGAGTCATTCCGCGACGGCAACACCGGCCAATGGCTGGTCAGCCCGGCGAGCTGCTGACCGGGTCACCGGACCCGCTGCCCGTCGGCCGGCGGTTGGGCGGGCGGACCGGCCCCATCGTGTCCGACGTCCACCGCCGCGGCCCGGCCCACCGCGCCGGCACCGCGTCGGTGATGTAGGCCAGGTCGTAGGCGACGCGCTCGTAGTTGACCCGCCAGCCACGGAAGTGCGGCCACGCCTCTTCCGCTGTTCGCTCGATCGGGAACCCGACCGCGACCAGTCGCTCGACCCCGCCCAGATAGTCGTCATAGTCCAGCAGCAGCTCCTGGTCGGGATCAGGGTCCCAGTCCACCGGGCGGCCGAACGCAACCGCGATCTGCCGCAGCGCCGTGAACCCCATCCGCAGGCACAACCGTGGCTCGATCCGCTCCCGGCTCGGACACAGCGCGAGCAGCAAGGCAGCCGAGTCCATGACCGCAAGGAGACCCACCAACCACGAGGTGAGCGGCTGCGGCGACCGGAAGCGGACGAGGACCGGATAGCTCGCGTGGCTCTCCGCAACATCGGCCGCCCAGCGCTCCCACAACGCGTAGAGGTCCGCCAGGTCGTCAGTGCGTGTCTGGATGCCGTATCGAGTGCGCGCGAGCAGCTCCGGACCCCACGGCGGTGACCCGGCGCGCGACCCGAGCAGCGTCACCTCGGTCTCCCGGCGGTTGAACGCGCTGTAGAGCGTGGGGAGGTAGGCGATCTGCACCGCCACGACGACGAGGCCGGTCGCGGCCGCAAGGACGTCGAGCGCGGTCGGCGCAGCCGTGGCCGTCGTGTCGAAGCCGAGGGTGAACATCGAGCTGGCTGCCTCGCGGACGCCACCGCCGATGTTGTCCAACCACGGCC
>JAVEEH010000140.1 GCA_030840545.1 Frankiaceae bacterium
GCCTCGATGGTGTCGAAGCTCGACGTCTTGAGCCGGTCGGGCAGGGCGGCGAGCCGGGTGCCCGGCGGGGCCGGCTCGCCGCGGCGGTATTTGCCGGTCAGCAAACCGTTGGCGAGCGGGAAGTAGGGCAGCAGGCCGAGGCCGAAGTGAGTGCAGGCAGGCACGACGCTCTTCTCGACGCCGCGCTCGAGCAGGCTGTAGTGGTTCTGGGCGCTGATGAACCGGCTGACGCCGCGGGTGCGGGCGATCCAGTCGGCGTCGGCGATCTGCCAGGCGACGAGGTTGGACGAGCCGACATAGCGGACCTTGCCCTCCTCGACCAGCTCGTGCAGCGCGGTGAGGGTCTCCTCCAGCGGAGTCTGCGGGTCGGGGAAGTGCAGCTGGTAGAGGTCGATCCAGTCGGTGCGCAGCCGGGTCAGCGAGGACTCGACGGCTCTGCGGATGTAGCGCCGCGACCCGCGGGCGCCCCAGTCGTTGCCGAGGCGTCCACCAAGGTCGGAGCCGAACTTGGTGGCGAGGACGACGTCGTCGCGTCGGCCGTGGAGGACCTCGCCGAGGAAGGTCTCGGACTCGCCGTAGGAGTCGGACGTGTCGAACAGCGTGATGCCGGCGTCGAGGGCGGCGTCGACAACGGCCCGGGTCGCGTCCAGGTCGATCCGGCGGGCGAAGTTGTTGCAACCGAGCCCGACGACCGAGACCGCGAGCCCGGAGCTCCCAAGCCGCCGATACTGCATGTCCGCCATGCGACGCAGGATAGTGATGCTGTGCAGGACGAGACCGCGGCCTACGTCGCCATCACCCGGTTGCAGGCCGCGTATGCCGATGTGGTGACCCGACGTGCCTGGCCGGAGCTCGAACCCCTCTTCCGGCCGGACGCACCGATCCGCATCGACACCGTGAGCCGGCCGGCCGTCCAGCTGACGGGAGGCACCGAGCTCGGCACGTTCATCGCGGCTGCGGTCGACCGCTTCGAGTTCTTCGAGTTCGTGATCCTCAACACGGTCATCGACGTGCAGCCGGGCGGAACGGCTTCGGGCCGGGTCTACCTGGTCGAGCTCCGCCAGGAGCGGGCATCCGGCGACTGGTCGAACGCCTTCGGCCTCTACGACGACCACTACGCGCACCACGACGGTCGATGGGTCTTCGCTCGCCGGCGTTACCAGAGCCTCGCCCGCCGCGTCGGCGCCGGCCGGGCGGACGTGTTCCCCTTCCCGCCGAGGGACGAGGTCTCGTCCTAGCCCGACGGGTGGCTAGTTGTTGATGAGCGGGTCCCGCGGAAGACCGAGGATCCGTTCGGCGATCTGGTTGCGCTTGATCTCCGACGTACCGCCGGCGATCGACAACGCGCGGCTCATCAGCACCAGCGGTCCGGTTATCGTGCCTGAGCCGTCGAGGTAGGCCGCCTCCGGCCCGGTGAGGTCAGCGAGAATCTCCGCTGCCTCGTGAGCGAGCTCGGACAGCACCAGCTTGGTCACGTTGCCCTCCGGGCCGGGGCCGCCGCCCGCGACCGCACGGGACGCGCTCCGGAGGTTCATCGCCGCGATCGCCTGCTTGTTCGCGATGTAACGGCCGATGCGCGCGGGGCCGCCGGGCAACCTGTCCGGGTTGGCGTCGTACGCGCTGATCAGCACCTCGACGGGCAGCGACATCCCACCGTCGCCCCCACCGATGCTCACGCTCTCGTTGCCGAGCGTCGCCCGCGCGACCGTCCAGCCGCCGTTCACGGGACCGATGACGTCCTCGTCGGCGACGAAGACGTCATCGAAAAAGACCTCGTTGAAGTCCGACGCGCCGGACGTCTGCCGCAGCGGCCGCACCTCGACGCCCTTCGCGTGCATGTCGATGACCACCATCGTGATGCCCTGATGCTTCGGGACATCGGGATCGGTGCGCGTGGTGGCGAACCCCTTGCCTGCCTCGTGTGCGCCGCTGGTCCAGACCTTCTGTCCGTTGACGAGCCAGCCTCCCTCGGTGCGGATCGCGCGGGTCTTGATGCCTGCAGCGTCGGACCCGGCCCCGGGCTCGCTGAACAGCTGGCACCAGGTCAGCTCCTGGCGAAGCGCGGGTGGCACCAGCCGCTGGATCTGCTCTGGTGTCGCGTGCTGGATGACGGTGAGGAGGTTCCAGCCGGTGATGCCGTACGACGGCCGCTTGATGCCGGCCGCGGCGAACTCCTGCTCGATGACGAGCTGCTCGACGGCGTTCGCGTCCCGGCCCCACGGCTTCGGCCAGTGCGGCATCACGTAGCCGGTCTCGATCATCGCGTCGCGCCGGGCATCGTCGTCCAGGTCCTTCACCCGGTCGATGAACTCGCGCACCGCGGCACGGATCACCTCTGCTTCCGGTGGCAGGTCGACGCTGCGTGCACGGACGACGCCGCCACGGACCAGGCGGGTCGCCTCCGTCGCCCCGTCGTTCGGGTCGAGCAGCTCGCGCAGCACGGTCGCGCGGCGGAGGAACAGATGCGCGTCGTGCTCCCATGTCATGCCGATGCCGCCGTGAACCTGCTGGTTGAGGGTGGCGCAGAGGTAGGCCGCCTGGCCCGCAAGGGTCGCCGCGACAGCCGCGGTCAGCGCCCGCTGGTCGCCGCCGACGGACGCGGCGCGTGCGGCGTCCCATGTCACCGCGGTTGCCATCTCGGTCGCGATCGCCATGTTGGCGCAGTGGTGCTTCACCGCCTGGAACGTCGCGATGACACGGCCGAACTGCTCGCGGACCTTCGCGTATTCGGCTGCCATCTCGGTGGCCCCGCGCGCAACGCCGACCGCTTCTGCTGACAGGACGACCCGGGCCAGGTCGCGCAGCGTCGTCTGCGCGCCGGGCAGCACTGTCGTCGTGGCGGCGTCGAGCGTGATGCGGGCGCTGCGACGGGTCGGATCGAGGTTCGGCGGCACGTCGACCTGCACACCGGTGCCGTGCAGGTCGACGATGACGACGTCGTCGCCGGCGGCGACGAGCAGGAGGTCGGCCGTGCCGGCGCCGAGCGCGACCGGGACGGCGCCGGTCACCGTGCCGTCCCGCAGCTCGAGCTGGCTTCCCAGCGCGAACGCGGCGGTCTTGGTGCCGTCGGCGAGGGCGGGCAGGTGGGTCTTTTTCGTTGCGTCATCGGCGGCAGCTGCCAGCACGGCACTGGCGACGACCGTCGGGACGAGTGCACCCGGCGTAACGGCGCGGCCGAGCTCCTCGACGGCGACGACCAGATCGGTCAGGTCGCCCCCGGAGCCGCCGTACTCCTCCGGGACGTGCAGGCCGAGCAGGCCCATCGCCACCAGGTCCGGCCACGCGGCGGGCAGCTGCTCGCTCGGCGCCTCCAGCATTGCGCGCGCATCGGCGCGGGCGTCGCGGTTGCGGAGCAGCTGCGACACGGAGTCGGCGAGCGCTCGCTGGTCGTCGGTGATTGCAATGGGCACGAAGGCATCTTCTATCAGGTGCTGGGCGCTGTCGTCGGCTAGGTGTCGTTGGGTGGGGAAAACCGTTGGGGGACAACAGAAACTGTCGTAGGTCGCGGGTAGCGTCCGGGCATGTTGTTGATGGTGGAGTGCCCGGATGAGTTGCTCGACGAGGTCGCTGTCCCGGCGGTGATGACCGGTGCCGGGGTGGCGTTGGAAGCGGTCGAGGAGGTGCCGGCCGGGCCGTGGCTCGCGGTCCTCCTCGACGACGTCGACATCGAGAAGTTGTCGGAGTGGGATCTGCCGGCCTATCTGCGGGCGTGCGCTCGGGTGCAGGCGTGGGCCGCAGCCCGGCTCTCCGACGGGGTGGCGGAGCTTTCGTCGCGGCCGGGTGGGTTCGGTGCGGACAAGGAGGTTGCGCTCGCGTTGCGGGAACCGGTCGGCGCCGCGCAACGCCGGATCTACCACGCCCGCCGGTTGCGCCGGCTGCTGCCGAAGGCCCGGTGCCTGTTCGGTCGCGGGGACCTCGACCAGCGCCACGTCGACGCGCTCATCGACGCCACCGGCAGCGTCGAGGACCCGGACCTGATCGCGGCGGTGGAGGACCGGGTGCTGTCCGCGCCGCGAGCGTTGGCCAAGACCGCGGTCGAGCTGCGCCGGGATGCGCGTGACGCGGTCAACCGCCTCGACCCCGACGGGGCGCAGGCCCGGGCCCGGGCCGCCCGTGAGGAGGCCGACGTGAGCCTGCTGCCGGGTGCGGACGGGATGGCCACCGTGATGATCGACGCGCCGGTCGAGCAGGCGGTCACCGTGAAGACCGCCGCCGACGCCTACGCCGCCACCCGCAAGACCGCCGGCGACACCCGCCGCATCGGGGTCCTGCGCGCGGAAGGGCTGGCCCGGATCTGCGCCGACTCCCTCACCGGCACCTCCACCCTCGGCGGTGTGCCCAGGTCGGGAGGGCGGCCGATCGAGATCGGCATCGTCGTCGGACTCGACACCGCCCTCGGCCAACAAGACCTACCCGCCGAAGTCCCCGGCCACGGTCTCGTGCCCCGCGACGTCATCGCCCGGATGATCCGCACCGAACAGCCACGGCTGCGGCTGATGATCATCGACGAGACCACCGGCCGGCTCCTCCACCGAGCGGTCGACGCCTACCGGCCGACCGCCGACCAAGTCGCCCACATCCGCAG
>JAVEEH010000275.1 GCA_030840545.1 Frankiaceae bacterium
GCAGGCATGTCCTTAGTCTAACTCATTAGCCTGGCTAATCAAAAGCGTTGGCCGCCGCGCCGGCCCGTCCCATCCACCGGCTCGGCCACGGTTGCGATCGACCCGAGACCCGCCGAAGCGAGCTGACGCTCGGGTGGTGGCGTCAGCCGCCGGTCCTGCTCCGTTGGACCTTGCGCACCTGCCGGTCGAAGGTCGAGTGCAGGACGCCGGGCAGCAGCCCGGCCACCCGCGCGAGCACCCTCGTCTGAGTGTCCGCGGTGATGAGGAACTGCTCCTTGTCGATGCCGCGGACGATGCTCGCGGCCACCCGATCGGCCGACAGCGGCTTGATGGCGCCGGAGATCGCTGCGGTCTCGGGTGGCTTGAACTGGTTCTCATAGGCCAGCTGCGGTGTGTCGGTGTCGGGCGGGCACGCGCAGCCGACATGCACGCCGTGCGGCGCCAGCTCGCATCGCAGCACCTCCAGCAGACCCCGCACCGCAAACTTCGCCGGCGAGTAGGCCGAGTAGCCGAACACACCGACCAGCCCGGCACCCGAGGAGACCCCGACGATGCTGCCGCGACGCCGTTGCACCATCGTCGGCACGACCGCGCGGATCGGCCACAGCGTGCCGAAGTAGTCGACTGACATCATCTGGCGGAAGTCGTCGTCGTCCAGGTCCGAGAAGTAGCCGGGCTCGACCACACCCGCCGACGTGACCAGCACGTCGCACGGGCCGAACGCTTCGCTGAGCCCCGCCAGGGCCGCCGTGACGGCATCCCGATCAGCGACGTCGACCGCGGCCGTCTGCACCCGATGTCCGGCGGCCGACAAGGTGGCGGCGGCCTCCGCGAGCGGGGCCGGTCGTCGCGCCACCAGCGAAAGGCGAGCGCCGCGTTGGGCGAGAAGGCGCGCGACGCTGAGCCCGATGCCGCTCGATCCGCCGGTGATGACGGCGTGCGCATCCGCGATGGCGACCACCAGCCAAGCCTAGGGACATGAGCGAGGATGGTCAGGTGACCGTGACTCCGGGACCGCCCCTCGATGGCGACCGCCCGTCTGCCGACCGACCGGGGCGCCGTCGCATCCCGCTGCGGTTCCGGCTGCTCGCGCTCGTCGTGGTGATCGTGTTGCTCGCCACCGCCACGTCCAACACGCGCACCTGGTGGGCGCACCGCGTGCACGACATGACCGGCGGTTCGCATTCGGCCGACTTCGTCATCGGACTGGTGATCGGGCTCCTCCCGCTCGTCGGCATCGCGCTCGGCGCGATCGCGGGCCGGAACCGGCGCGGTCGCCGGGGCCGCCGAGTGCTGCGGATGCTGTGGTTCGGCGCGGTCGGCTTCATCGTCACCGACCTGCTCGCCCCGTCGCTCGGTCGCTACGGCGTCTCGAAGTCGACGACGCGGGTGTTCGACCACGACGCTCCCGGCTATCTTGCCGGCGTACTGACCGGTGACATCCTCTGGCTCGTGCTGCTGGTCGTGGGTTTCCTGCGCGCGCGAGCATGGTGGCGTCGGGTCACCAGCCGTCGCGGCGCGCCGCCGGTGCACGGCCGAGACGACCCGGCGGCATCACCCCGGATCATCGACATCTGACCAGCTATTCGACGCCGAGCGCTCGCTTGATCGGGTCGAGGGCGAAGTAGGCCGCGAACAGCACGGAAATGACCCACACGAGTATGTGCGGCTCACGCCACTTTCCCTGCGCCGACTTGAGCACGACGAACGAGATGAGCCCGGCGCCGATGCCGTTGGTGATCGAGTAGGTGAACGGCATCAGCACGATGGTGAGGAACGCCGGGATCGCGATCGCCCAGTCGTCCCACGGGATGCCCTTCACCTGCGTCATCAGCAGGAAGCCGACGGCCACCAGCGCCGGGGTCGCAGCGGCGGCCGGAACGATCGCATAGAGCGGCGTGAAGAACAGCGCGATGCCGAAGAAGATCGCGGTGAACACGCTCGCGAGCCCGGTGCGGGCGCCTTCGCCCACGCCGGCCGCCGACTCGATGAACGCCGTGTTGGAGGACACCGATGCAGCGCCACCCGCGACCGCGGCTGCACCGTCGATGAACAGGACCCGGCCGATGTTGGGCACTCGCCCGTTCTCGTCGAGCAGACCGGCCTCGTTGGAGATGCCGACGATCGTGCCCATCGCGTCGAAGAAGTCGCTGAGGATCAGCGTGAAGATGAAGACGATTGCCGTGATGACGCCGGCGTGGACGAAGCCGCCGCCCATCGAGAACTTGCCGAGCAGGTGCAGGTCCGGCGTCGACGTGACGTGGCTGGGCCACTTCGGGATCTGCAGCCCCCACTGGGAGAACCCGCCAGGGGCCGGGATCGTCGCGACCGCGTCGATGATCATCGCCAGGATCGTCGCGCCGATGATGGACAGGAGGATCGCGCCCGGCATCCGCCGGGTGAGCAGCACGATCGTCAGCAGCAGCCCGACGACGAACACGACCACCGGCCAACCGGTGAGGTTGCCGGTGCCGCCGAGCTGCACCGGGACCGGTGGGTTGGCCGTCCGGGTCACGAAGCCGGCGTCGACCAGCCCGATGAACGCGATGAACAGCCCGATGCCGACGCTGATCGCCTGCTTGAGGGCGAGGGGGATGGCGTCGAAGACCCGCTCGCGGAAACCGGTCATCACGAGCACGGTGATCACCAGTCCCTCGAGCACGACGATGCCCATCGCCGCCGCCCACGACATCTGCGACGCGAGCTGGAAGGCCACGACACCGTTGAGCCCGAGGCCGGCCGCCAACGCGAAGGGGTAGCGGCCGACGACGCCCATGAGGATCGTCATCACCGCGGCGACGAGGGCGGTCGACGTGGTCACCTGCGCGAGGTCGAGCTTCTTGCCGGTGACGTCGGCTGCACCCGTGAGGATGAGGGGGTTCAGCACCACGATGTACGCCATG
>JAVEEH010000189.1 GCA_030840545.1 Frankiaceae bacterium
GGCCGGCGCTTGCAACAGCACCGACAGCTCGCCAAAGACGGCCCCCGGCTGGTCGATGGTCGCGACGGGAACATCCTCGCGGGAGACGGCGACGGCGCCTGACTCCAGCACCAGCAGCTGCAGCAGAGGGTCGCCCTCGGAGATCACGACGGTGCCGGCTGCGACGGCGACGCTCGGCAGGTCAGCGGCTGCCGCCAGGATCGTCTCGAACACCGCACCCCTGCCGATGGACTGATCGTGATGATCGGCGGCCACGGTTACGGCGAGGTTTCATCCATGAGGCGGCAGCTCACAGGGTCGCAGAGATCGCCAGGCCTCCATTGTTCGACGGTCAGTTGGCGCCGACGACGTTGAAGCTCTGGTCGACGAAGATGTGGTGCGGCCAGTTGACGCCGATGTTGTGGACCTCGTAGTCACCGTTGCTCAGCTGCACAACGCGGTCGACGACGCCCCCGGGATAAGCGGCCAGCGCCGCCTCCGTGGCCTTGTTCGCTGCCGTTCCGCCGACGATCGTCCCCGACCCCTGGCTGTAGTTCGCCGGGATCTGACCGACCTGCTTCGACGTGGTCGGTGCGCCGCGTTGGAACGGGACCACGGCCGTCGCCGATCCGCTGCCGCCAGCGGGTTGCACGCTGACCTGCGTGGCGGTGATGGTCGTCCCGTTGGTCATCCCTAGGACGAGGACGGGCTGGCCCGCCGTGATGGCGCTCGCCGAGGTCGCGCTCGTCCCGTTCTGATACGTCGTGGACGACGCCTCGTTGACCGTCACCTGCTGCCCCGCTGACGTCGTCATCGTGAAGCCGGACGACGACATGCTGCCGACCGTACCGACCGCGCCTCCCGTGGCCGGACCGGATCGAGCGTTAGAACCTCCGCGGCCGAATCCGGCTCCGCCGCCGGCGCCGGCGGCAGGCGCGACCTGCCCTGCGGTTGGCGATGGGGACGACGGGGACGAGGACGACGCGGCGAGACCGGCCGAGACGCCGCCCACCGACAACAGCAGCGCAGCAGCCACGACCCATCGACCGCGTCTGTTCGACAGCAGTCGTCGTACGCCGGGCCGCTGGGCAGGCGGCGCTGACGTCGCGCTCGATCCGGGCTCGGCCGAAAGGGTTTCGTGCGGGTCTGTTGCTTCGTGGACATTCATGCTGGCGCCACTCCTCTTTCACAGGTAACTACGGAGAGGGTGCGGTCCGTTCGTGAAGGCTTCCTGGTGGCTACCTGTGATGACCGTGTGACCGCTCAGCCCGGATCTGCTTCCGGTCCGCGCATCCGCCACGCGTCCGTCACGAGCTCGTGCAGGCGCTCGCCGTCCACTTCCGCGAGCCGGAGCATCACGAGCGGCCAGCCGTCATAGGCGGGGGTGGTGAAGAAGACGTCGGGCTCGCCGAGCAGCAGTGCCTGCTTCTCTGCCTCGTCCCCGACGTAGAGCACCGCGATGTCGCTCCGGATGAGCCGTCGCTGGCCTGGTCGGCGCTCGGGGTAGGACCAGACGAATCCCTTGCCTGCCACCCGGAAGTCGAAGCCGTCGCTCTCGATCTCCGTGACGTCCGGCAGGGCCCGCGCCAGGCGGCGTACGTCGTCGGCGTCAGCCATCGAGGTCGCCCCCGGATCGCGGCACGCGCATGCGCACAGGCTAAGGCGGCGCCCCGGCGACTCAGCCGGAACGAACGGCGGGAGATCGCGGGTGAAGGAGTGGGCGACGGCGGGCGACCACGAGCCCGGCCGTCCAGCCAGGCGCCCGCCCGCCGGCAGGAGGACGGATGTCATCCATGCGGAGTCCGATGCTCGAGAGCAGCCACGCGGTGAGTGAGTTGGAGTTCCACATGTCTCCGGTGTGGAGCTCGTCGCGACCCCAGATCTCGGTCGGGAAGTGCGGCACCAGCTCGAGCAGCTCGTGCACTTGATCGCTGTCGGTGGTGAGTCGGTGCGGACTGTCGACGGCCTCGCCGATGTCAGGGATGACGCCGTTGCGCCAGCTGCGGACCTGGTAGCGGAAATAGCGCGAACGCCCGAGCCACCGGGAGCCGACGGCGCCTTCGCATGCGACGTCGCGATCACCGATGTCGGTGCCCCAGGCGGGACCCATTTCGATGACGTACGGTCGGCCGTCGACTCCGACCTCAAGGGCGGAGTGGTAGAGGTCGCGGACAGGCCGTCTCTCATGGTGCGACACGAGTGCTTCGAAGATGCGGCCGTTCCAGCGGACCGAACGCCCGCCGGCACCCAGTGGCAGCCAGTAGAGGTCAACGTAGGCGTCATCCGTTGACGCGCCGTCGAGTCGGGGTTTCGCTGCTGGAAGCGTCATGCTCGTGATCTGCGCCCGGAAGGTGCGGCGTTCGTTCAGCAACGCAAACCCCATCCCGATGAACGCGGTCGCCGGCACCGTCTCGGCAAGGGCTCGCCCGACGTTCGGCAGTCCGGATGCAGCCGCAACCAGCACGACGCCCACCATCAGGCAAACGCCGGTCCAGCGCGGCAGCACTCCGGCTCGCACCACCGCCAGCCCGAAGGCAAGGCCGCCGACAAGCATGATCAGTCCGTGCACGGTCATCGAGGCGCCGAAGACCTTGACGAGTGCCGGGTAGTTCCGGGTCCCCGCGGCCAACGCGTAGACGACGGTGGCGGTGAAGAACACGTAGGAGTAGGCGTAGGCGATGGCGCCGAACAGTCCGAGGCGGCCGATCCGCGGACGTTGCGCGGCATAGAGGCCGAGGACGAACAGCGGTATCGCGGCTTCCCCGGCGTAGGTCAGGCAGAGTCGCAACGTGGAGAAGTCGCCTTGGGCGACCTCGATCGCATCCGAGACGAGGTAGACCACGGAGAACCCGATGGCGGCCAGGCCGACCATCGCATCCGCGCGGCTAGGCGGCCGCATGGTCGACCTCACGGGGGAGTGACTCGGCGCGCGCCTTGATGTTGCGGAGCATCCTGCGGAGCATGGCGAAGTCGCCGAACTCCATGAGCAGCACACCGAAGAGGGCCGACAGCGGGTGGTGCCAGTCGTAGCCGACATGGATGCGGGTGACCAACCGCGTCCCGCCGTCGCGGGTTGGCGTCAGCTGCCACACCCAGCTGCTGCCGGGCTTGGTCCACAGCAGCCACTCGTTGACCTCGAAGGAGTCGACCTTCAGGGCGGTGCGGTCCGACGGCGGGCTCGTGGGCGACATCGGGACCCACTGGCCGACCTCGAGATGCTGCAGGCTCGGCAGGAGGGTGGCGGCGCTCGGGCGGCCGAGATTGTCGAGCAGGTCATCGCTGTACCAGCCGGCGCGAAGGCAGCCGACCTGCACCAGCCACGGCCAGACGGCGTCCGGCGGGGCGTCGATGCTGATCGCACGCGTCGATCGGAACTGCGCGCGGGGGAGCAGCGCGTCACCGGGAAGCGGGCGGTCGACTTCAGCCTGCGTGGCCCCCCAACGCAGATGCCACCGTCGATAGAGCGGGGCGGTCAGGAACGTCGGGAGGTCGCGGACGACATCGCCGAGCCCCACCATGAGTTCCCGCCGCGTTGGCCGTGCGGAGCCCGCCATCTCGCCACATCCCCTCCAGCAGCCACAGGACCGCTAGGAGCAGCGTGCGCGTTGTCAGGGACGCCCGGTAGTGCCGATAGACCTCACTCCACGTTCGAGTTGAGTGCTACGCGAGTCGCGCTATTTCGCGGTCAGAACGCGACTGGCGTCGCACTCGACATGAGTTTGCGGCGGCGGAAGTTCCAGCCGGCGAGGGCCAGCAATGCGACCAGCAGCCCGGCCGGTGCGCCCGACCGTGCGACGGAGGCGAGCAGCCTGAGGTTGCTGCCCGAGCTCGCGGCGACCGCGGCTGAGCGCGGCTTGGTGCTGGCCCCGGCGGCGGCGGTCTTCGCCGGCGGCCCACTCGGGAGCCGGAAGTCGAACGCGGGCGCGTTGTCGATCTGCTGCATCCAGGTCTGCTTCGTCGGGTCGGGCGAGTCGTTGACGAAGGTGAACGCGGTGCCGTCGTACATCCGGGTGCCCTTGATCGCCTTGACGAGCCCCGGGTAGGGCTTGCCATGGCTGAGGCCGGCGCCGAGACCGTGCAGGTACGACGCCGGCACCGACAAGGTGATCGAGTTGGACTGCGCGTCGGCGTGACCCTTCAGCGGCGCGTCGGTGCCGTTGTAGGTCTCGCACTTGCCCTTGACGTCACCGGCAGCGGTGCTGGCGTTGGCGCCGCAGTCGATCGGGTTGTCGAACCTGCTCCACCCGAACGAGAAGCCGTTGGTGGAGTCATAGCGGGCGACGGCGGCGACGGGCCGGTAGCCACTGAAGAACCGGAACAGGTAGACCAGCGAGCCGGGCTGACCGTTGGACGTCGCGTTGAGGGCCTTCTTCAGCGCGGCGGCGGACAGGTCCTGGAAGCGCATGGTGACGGTGAAGCCGCCGCCGATCCGCTTGCCGATCGTGACCGCGGGGTGGTGGTTGCGGTTGACGAGGTCGAGCGCCGGGACCTTCAACGTGCCCGGGCCGCGAGCGCTGACGCCGAGGTTGGTGACCGAGTAGCGGCTGAGCGCGTCGCCGCGCGGGTCCGGTGAGCTCGCCCGCAGCGGCTTGCGGCCGGCCCGGTTGACGGTGCCGCCGCCGTTGCTCGGGCCGGCGATCTGCGTGACGACGGCGGGGATGGCGATGACGCCCTCAGGTGCGCCGGGCAGCTTGTTGGCCTGGCTGTAGACGATGACGAGGCCGCCGCGCTTGCGGTCGTAGTCCATCGTGAAGTAGTCGACCAGCGACCGGTCACCGCCGCTGACGTCGCAGCCGAGACCGTTGAGGCAGATCGAGTCGTAGTGGAACGGGTGGGTGCTGGCCTGCACCATCCCGACGAGCGGGTGCGCGGCGAACGCGTTGAGGCTCTGGCTGACGTAGACGTTCCACGAGGTGTGGAACGCGCTCGAGTCGGGGTCGCCGATCTTCTTGGTGCCATAGAACGCGACCGCGACCCGGCCTGGGCGACCGCTGGCGGTGACCCACGGCATGACCGTCGTCTCGATCGGGCGACGGTTCATCCGGACCTTCTTGGTGAAGCCGGGGTTCTTGGTGTTCTTCGCGGAGTTGCTGGGGTCGTTGGGGCCGTCGCAGTGCTTGAAGTTGCGGAACTTCGCCGACACCAGGTAGGTGTCGCGACCGGCGCCCTTCTCGGCGTAGGCGACGTAGACGTTGCCCTTGCTGTCGTTGTCGGCGGAGACGAAGCCGGCGACCGGGGGCGCCTTCGCGTCGACGGCGACGCACTGCGACCAGGTGGCGCCGCCGTCCTTGGACAGCGCGATCTTGACCAGCGTGCCGGCGTCGTAGGGGAAGTAGATGTAGGGCTTGGTGCCGGTGATCGACGCGG
>JAVEEH010000204.1 GCA_030840545.1 Frankiaceae bacterium
GGCCTACCGCAACTCCCAGGAGATCGAAGCCGGCTCGCGGGTCATCGTCGGGGTCAACAAGTTCGTGACGCCGGCCGACGAGCGTTACGAGCCGCTGCGGGTCGACCCGGCGATCGAGGAGGAGCAGACCAAGCGGCTGACGACGTTGCGCGCGGACCGCTCATCCGTGGATGTCAACCGCGCACTCGACGAGCTGCGCCGCGTGGGCGAGGGACCGGACAACGTGCTCTATCCGATGCTGACGGCCTTACGGGCCCGAGCAACGGTCGGCGAGGTGTGCAATGCGCTGCGCGAGATCTGGGGCACCTACACGCCGGCCGCGTCGATCTGAGGCTGTCGTTCTGCCGGCTCAGACGGTTACTTTTCGTTGCTATGCAACAACTTTGCGTCAAGCAGGTTTGACGAAACCCCTCCCCATGCGCTGTCGTGGGCGGCGTACCTGCAAGCAAACGCGAGGGTGTTGCCCGTGCTCGTCATGCTCATCGTCCTTGTCTTCGTCGCCTTCCTCGGCGCGCTGGCGCTTGCCGCGCTCGGACGCAGCCGTCGCTTCAACGAGGTCGATCG
Source organism: Frankiaceae bacterium (assembly GCA_030840545.1). Taxonomy (GTDB): domain Bacteria; phylum Actinomycetota; class Actinomycetes; order JAFAQI01; family JAFAQI01; genus JAFAQI01. The sequence continues at coordinate 565 of JAVEEH010000204.1, forward strand.
GTTCCATCGAGCCAGCCGGATGACCACCGAGTGGGCGCGCTCCGGCGTCACTCGCCCGGTCATCGCGCCACAGGAGAAGCCGCAGGACGAGCCAACGGCCGCCGAGGTCCGCGAGACCTGACCGCAGGGATTCCCGGGCGGTCCGTGGGTACGCTCGCGCCGTGCAGATCCCGTTCACGTCCTCCCCCCGCTCGAGCCTCGGCGTCGAGTGGGAGCTGGAGCTGGTCGACCTCGAGACGCGCGAGCTGCGCGCCGGCGCGAGCGACATCCTCGGTGAGCTCGGCCGCCCGCATGGCGGGGAGCACCCCAAGGCGAAGCACGAGCTGCTCGAGTCGTGCATCGAGGTCATCACCGGTGTCTGTACGACGGTCGACGAGGCGCTCGGCGACCTGCGGGGCACTGTCGACGAGGTGTCCGCCGCGGCCGCCCGGCGCGGGCTTGGCGTCATGTGCTCCGGCACCCACCCGTTCACCGACTGGGCGACGCAGGAGATCAGCCCCAACCCGCGCTACGCCAAGCTCATCGAGGACATGCAATGGCTGGCGCGCCGGTTGCAGATCTTCGGCGTGCACGTGCACGTCGGCGTCCGCTCGCCGGACAAGGTCATCCCGATCGTCAACGCGCTCACGGCCTACATTCCGCACTTCCTCGCGCTGTCGGCCTCCTCGCCCTACTGGATGGGCACCGACACCGGGCTGGCCAGCGCACGCAGCAAGGTGTTCGAGGGGCTGCCGACGGCGGGGCTGCCCTACCAGCTCTCCGGCTGGGACGACTTCGAGCGCTTCATGGAGACGCTGATCTCGGCGCACACGATCTCGACGATTCGTGAGGTGTGGTGGGACGTCCGCCCGCATCCGCAGTTCGGCACGGTCGAGCTCCGCATCTGTGACGGCCTGTCGACGCTTTACGAGATCGGCTGGGCCGCCGCGATGTCGCAGTGCCTCGTCGAGATGCTCAACAGCCAGATCGACAAGGGCTACACGCTCCCGACCCCCAAGAGCTGGACGTTGCGCGAGAACAAGTGGCGCGCCGCTCGCTACGGGATCGACGCCGAGATCATCGCGGACGACCAGGGCGGCACGGTCACGCTGCGCGACTCCGTGCTCGACCTCGTCGAAGAGCTGATGCCGTACGCCGAGCGCCTCGACTGCACCAAGGAGCTCGTGCGGGCGCGCGACATCCTCGAGTTCGGTCCTTCGTACGCCCGCCAGCGGGCCGTCGCACAGGCCAATGACGGTGACCTCAAAGCCGTCGTCGACGCGCTGTTGCAGGAGATGCGCGACAACGCGCCCGCCTCTCGCCTGACCGCGCCGTGACCGGCCTCGTCGAGTTCATCGCCGAGCACAACGACCGGCTTGTGGCGATCCGGCGCGACCTGCACGCGCACCCGGAGCTGGGACATCACGAGTTCCAGACGACAGCGCGCATCGCCGACGAGCTCACCGCTGCGGGGTTGGCCCCGCGCGAGCTGCCGGGCGGCACCGGGCTCATCTGTGACATCGCCGGCGGGGCCGGCGGGGATGTGCCGCCGAGCGTCGGCCTGCGCGCCGACATCGACGCGCTGCCGATCGCGGATGGGAAGGATGCCGCCTACCGGTCGCAGATCGACGGCGTGTGCCACGCGTGCGGGCACGACGTGCACATCACGGTGGTCCTGGGCACGGCACTGTTCCTCGCCCGCGAGGCGGCCGCCGGCCGGCTCGAGCGCGGCGTTCGGCTGTTGTTCCAGCCGGCCGAGGAGGTCATCCCGGGTGGCGCGCTGGACGTCATCGCGGCCGGCGGGCTCGACGGGCTGGAACGCTTGTATGCGGTGCACTGCGACCCTTCCATCGAGGTCGGGCGCATCGGGTTGCGCGTCGGTCCGGTCACGTCCGCCACCGATCAGGTGGAGGTGCGCGTGCACGGGCCGGGAGGTCACACCGCGCGTCCGCACCGCACCGCCGACGTCGTCGCTGCGATCAGCGATGTGGTGACCCGGGTCCCGGCGATCCTGGCTCGCCGGGTGGATCCGCGCGCCGGCGTCAACTTCGTCTGGGGTGAGGTCCACGCCGGCAGCGCGTCCAACGTGATCCCGCGCAGTGGCGTCGCCCGTGGCACCTTGCGCATGCTCGACCGCAGAGCCTGGGAGATCGTGCCGCCGTTGCTCGCCGCCGCGGTGCGTGACGTCGCAGCGCCTTACGGCGTCGAGGTCGAGATCGAGCACGAGCGCGGAGTGCCGCCGGTCGTGAACGACGCCGGCGCGGTGGCCGAGCTCGCGGTCGCGGCGGCGCGGATCTCCGCCGACGCCGCCTGCGACACCGAGCAGAGCCTGGGCGGTGAGGACTTCGGCTGGTTCCTCGAGAAGGTGCCGGGTGCGCTCGCGCGCCTCGGGGTCCGCGGCCCGGCCGCCGAGCTCGTCGACCTGCACCAGCCGACGTTCGACGTGGACGAACGCTGCATCGGCATCGGCGTACAGCTCCTCGCCGGCGTCGCAGCGATGTGACGGAGCACGTCGGCGAGTCGTTCGTCGGCGCCGATCTCTACGGCGAGACGTTCGAAGAGAGTCGTTACGTCGACTGCACGTTCGCCGACGCCGACCTCACCGAAGCCGTTACCCGCGCTGCCGTGTTCGAGGAGTGCGACTTCTCCGGCGCGAAGCTCAACGCATCGGTGCACGAGTGGTCCGGGTTCCTGCGCTGCCGGTTCCGCCGAGCCACGTTGTGGAACGCGACCTTCCGGGAGTGCAAGCTCACCGGCAGCACGTTCGAGCAGGCCAGGCTCCG
>JAVEEH010000209.1 GCA_030840545.1 Frankiaceae bacterium
GTCCCCGGACGGGCCGAAGCCGACGTTCTCGGACAGCATGGTCCACGCGCCGGATCCGGCGTCTTGGAGATCGTGGACGATCGACGGGTTGTGGAACAGCCGCTGGCTGCCGGCGAGGCGCCAGGACCAGCGCCGGGCGACGTCCGTGGCGCCGGCGACGACGACGAGCCCGGACATGCCGGCGGAGCGCCGGGCGGCGTTGATGTCGCCGACGAGCTGGGCCTCGAAGCCGTTGAGCCGGACCGCGTTGACGCTCGACTCGGCGGCGAAGGCCGGCGCCGACAGCGCCTGCGGCACCACCAGCCCCAGCACGGGCGTGCTGGCCAGGGCTGCGGTGAGGAGCAAGCGGGCGGGTCGGCGCATTGCGGGGGCTCCGAGGCAGGGGTGACTGACTGTCACTAAAAGCGTCGGCACGAACACGGAGAGTGTTGACTGGGCCTATCGGGTGAAGGTCATCCGGTTCCGCCCGGCGATCAGGTGACGGTTGTCCCGATTGCCCGACCGACGCCATAGGTCACGCCCGCGGCGACCACACCGACGGCCAGCTGCCGGAGCCCGCCGACCCACCATCGGCCGGCGGTCAACCGGGCGACCACCGCCCCGAGCCCCAGCAGGGCCCCTGCGGCGATCGCGAGCGCCAGGTAGAGGGAGCCCGATCCGGACAGATAGGACAGCAGTGGCACCACGGCGCCGACGGCGAACGAGAGGAACGACGACACCGCGGCGACGACCGGTGAGGGCAGCTCCTCCGGGTCGACGCCCAGCTCCTCTTTTGCATGCAGGCGCAGTGCCTCCTGCGGGTTGCGGGAGACCTGCTCGGCCACCTGCCGGGCGAGCTCCGGGTCGATGCCCTTCTCGACGAACGCGGCCGCGAGCTCCTCCTTCTCCTCCTGGGGAAAGGCGGAGAGCTGCCGGCGCTCCACGTCGACCTCGGCCCGGACCAGCTCGTTCTGCGAGGTCACCGAGGTGAACTCTCCGGTCGCCATCGAGAACGCGCCGGCCACCAGCCCGGCGAGCCCGGTCAGGATGATCCGGGACCGGTCCAGCCCCCCACCACCCACCCCGGCGATGAGGCTGACGTTGGTGACCAGGCCGTCCATGGCGCCGAACACGGTCGGCCGCAGCCAGCCGCCACTGACGTCGCGATGCTGGTGGTTGTGGGGGCGCAGCGCATGCTGGCGCTCGGGCCGGCCTGCGGCGACGGTCATGCGTGTCCCCCTACCCTCGGCGATCTACGCTGGCACATGTGACGTCGACGACGACCGAAACGGACACCGCGACACGTATCACCGGCGACACCGATCTTCGTCCTGATCACGGCGATCACGAGCGGTTCGCGCACTACGCGGACCGCGACAAGATCACCGAGGCGACGGTGCTCGGTACGCCCGTCGTGGCGCTGTGCGGCAAGGTCTGGGTGCCGAGCCGCGACCCGAAGAAGTATCCCGTCTGCCCGGAGTGCAAGCGCCTCTACGAGCTGGGCCCGGACGGTCGCATGCGCGATTGGAACGAGCGGGGCGCGAGCGAGTAGCCGCGCTGCTGCGCCTCCGGACGGCACTTTCGGCCATAGGGCGGCACGTCGTACCCTGGGGTCATGACCGATGGCGAGAAGTGGTTCCCGACGGTGCCTGAATTCGCGTCGCCCGAGGAGGAGCGGCTGCATCGCAAGCAGCGGCTTGCCGCGGGCTTCCGGCTCTTCGCGAAGTTCGGCTTCGAGGAGGGTGTCGCCGGCCACATCACGGCTCGCGACCCGATCGAGCCCGACACGTTCTGGGTCAACCCGTTCGTGGTGCCGTTCGCGCATGTCAGGCAGAGCAACCTCATCCGGGTCAACCACGCCGGTGAGGTGGTCGAGGGCGACTTCCACGTCAACACCGCGGCGTTTGCCATCCACTCCCAGGTGCACGCGGCGCGCCCGGATGTCGTGGGCGCTGCGCACTCGCACTCGACGCACGGCCGGGCGTTGTCGACTCTCGGCGAGGAGCTCGAGCCGATCACCCAGGACGTGTGCGCGTTCTACGGCGATCATGCGTTGTTCGACGACTACACCGGTGTCGTCAACGACGTCGAGGAGGCCAAGCGCCTCGCGCACGCCCTCGGCGAGAACAAGGCGGTCATCCTGCGCAACCACGGCCTGCTGACCGTCGGAGAGACCGTCGACTCGGCTGTGTTCTGGTTCATCACGATGGAGCGGTCCTGCCAGGTGCAGCTGCTCGCGAAGGCGGCCGGCAAGGTCGTGCACATCGACCCGGACCAGGCCAAGAAGACCTACGAGCAGGTTGGCAGCGAGTTCGTCGGCTGGTTGTCCTTCCAGCCGCTGTGGGCGAAGATCACCCGCGAGCAGCCGGACCTGCTCGACTGAGCTCCGCCGTCGAGGTCGCGACTGCCGACGACGAGCGGCTCGCGGACTATCGCGCACTGACCGACGTGGCGCTGCGCACCACCTGGGAACCGCCGCACGGCGTGTTCATCGCGGAGAGCGAGCTCGTCATCCGCCGTGCGCTGGGCGCCGGCTATTCGCCGCGCTCGATGGTCATGGCGCCGGAGTGGCTCGAGCGCATGTCGGGACTCATCGACGCTGTCGACGCTCCGGTCTATGCCGCGCCTTACTCGGTCCTGCGCGAGCTCACCGGCTTCAACGTGCATCGCGGCGCGCTCGCGTCGTTCGGTCGCAAGCCGTTGCTGTCGGTCGACGAGGTTGTCGCAGCAGCTCGACGGATCGTGCTGCTCGAAGACATGGTCAGTCACACCAACCTCGGCGCGGTGTTCCGATGCGCCGCGGCGCTCGGGATGGACGCGGTGGTTCTGTCCCCGTCGTGCGCCGACCCGCTCTATCGCCGGTCGGTGCGTGTGTCGATGGGTGAGGTCTTCGCGGTGCCCTACGCGCGCGCGGCGGCCTGGCCGGCGGCCCTGGACGACCTGCGGGATCGAGGCTTCTCGGTCGTTGCCCTGACGCCCGCCGACGACGCGGTGGCCCTGGATGCGACGTCGTACGACGACGACGCACGTCTCGCCGTGCTGCTGGGCACGGAGGGGCCCGGGTTGAGCCGCGCGGCACTGGCCCGCTCCGACGTGCGGGTCCGGATCCCGATGGCGGCCGGTGTCGACTCGCTCAACGTCGCCGCGGCTGCCGCGGTCACCTTCTGGGTGCTCGGCCGTCGACCTCGCTGACCTCAGCCGGTGACGTTGCTGTGGTGCTCCACCCCGAGGCGAGTCGCCACGATCCGCGTGTTGGACATCGACGCCGGGTGAGCCAAGTCCTTGGAGCACGACACCGTGACAGCGCCGACGCTCGTGAACGTGTGTGTCAGCAGCATCGGGAGCACGGCGACGTAGGTCCCGCCGGCGACGGTCCCGGCGTAAGCGTCCGCGGACGCCGCATCGGCGCCGGCGTGCAGAGTGCAGAGCACGTCGGTGGCATTGGCACTGGCGTCTCCGTTCACCTCTGTCGTGGCCTGGATGAGGTAGGCGCCGGCGGGCAGATGGGCCAAGGTCGCGATCGTCTGCTGGGTGGTGGTCAGATCGGACGGGCCGCTGGCGCGGAACGCGGCGTAGGCGGCTGACGGGCCGATCGGCCCACGCCGACCCTGCGTGTTCCAGACGAGCTTCTTCTCAGTCGACTTGCAGGTGCCGTGCGGCGCAAAGCGCATCGCGTGCGTGCCCTGCGCCGCGCACGCGGTGATGGTGGTCTGCCGGACGGCAGCAATGGCGATCCCTCCGGAGACGACCAGCCCGATCACCAGGGCCAACGTCGTCATGACGGCAGTCCGCGCGGTTGCTCGACTCTGCTGAGTTGCCATGGCGAAACCTCCGGTGGGAGACGGGCTGGTCGCGTCAGCCTAGGCTTCGCCCATGCCGGTGCTGCCCGATCGCGTCGACCGCGACGCGCCGGAGTACGCCGAACGGCGAGCGGCGTTGCTCGAGCAGCTCGCCGAGCACGACGCGCAGCTGGCCCTTGCCCGGGGTGGCGGCGGGGAGAAGTACGTCGAGCGGCACCGCCAGCGCGGCAAGCTCCTCGCCCGCGAGCGGGTCGAGCTCCTGCTCGACCCGGACTCGCCGTTCCTCGAGCTCTCGCCGCTCGCCGCGTGGGGCACCAACTATCCGGTCGGTGCGAGTGTCGTCACCGGCATCGGTGTGGTCGAGGGCACCGAGGTGCTGGTTGTCGCGAACGACCCGACGGTGCGTGGCGGTGCGACGAACCCGTTCACCGCACGCAAGTCCGGTCGCGCAGCCCAGATCGCCGAGGAGAACCGGCTGCCCGTCGTCAACCTGGTCGAGTCCGGCGGCGCCGACCTGCCGACGCAGAGCGAGATCTTCATCCCCGGCGGGCGTGGCTTCCGCGACCTGACGCGGAAGTCCGCGGCAAAGATCCCGACGGTCGCACTCGTGTTCGGCAACTCGACGGCAGGCGGCGCCTACATCCCGGCCATGTGCGACTACATCGTCATGGTCAAGGAGCGGGCCAAGGTCTTCCTCGGCGGTCCTCCGCTGGTGAAGATGGCCACGGGGGAGGAGAGCGACGACGAGGAGCTCGGCGGTGCCGAGATGCACGCCCGCACCTCCGGGCTGGCCGACTACCTGGCCGTCGACGAGCCCGACGCGATCAGGCTGGGTCGCCAGGTCGTCAAGCGGCTCAACCGGCACAAGCTCGGGCCCACGCCGGCGTCGTCCTACGCCGAGCCGCTACACGACGCCGAGGACCTGCTCGGGATGATCCCGACCGACCTGCGCGAGCCCTTCGACCCCCGCGACGTGCTGGGCCGGATCCTCGACGGCAGTGAGTTCGACGAGTTCAAGCCGCTCTACGGGTCGTCCCTCGTCACCGGTTTTGGGCAGCTCCACGGCTATCCGATCGGCGTGCTCGCCAACGCCCGCGGCGTGCTGTTCGCGGAGGAGTCGGAGAAGGCCACCCAGTTCATCCAGCTCGCCAACTCCAGCGACACCCCGTTGCTGTTCCTGCAGAACACGACCGGCTACATGGTCGGCAAGGACTACGAGCAGCGCGGCATCATCAAAGCCGGGGCACAGATGATCAACGCCGTCTCCAACAGCGACGTGCCACATCTGACCGTGATGATGGGCGCGTCGTACGGCGCGGGCAACTACGGCATGTGCGGGCGCGCCTACGACCCGCGCTTCTTGTTCACCTGGCCCAACGCCAAGTCGGCCGTGATGGGTCCCGCGCAGCTCGCCGGCGTGTTGTCGATCGTGGCGCGCCAGTCGGCGCTCGCCCGCGGCAAGCCATATGACGACGAGCAGGACGCGCAGATGCGCGAGATCGTCGAGAACCAGATCGAAGCCGAGTCCAAGGCGCTGTTCCTCACGGCGCGCGTCTACGACGACGGCATCATCGACCCTCGGGACACCCGCACCGTCCTCGGGCTGTCGTTGTCCGTCATCCACAACCGGCCGGTCGAGGGGCGTCGCGGCTACGGCGTCTTCCGGATGTGACCGTGGCCGAGACACGACGGATCACCAAGCTGCTCGTCGCCAACCGCGGGGAGATCGCGCGACGCATCTTCCGCACCGCCGGGGCGATGGGGATCGGCACGGTGGCCGTGTTCAGCGACGCCGACGCCGACGCGCCGTTCGTCCGCGAGGCCGACGAGTCGGTGCGGCTGCCCGGGTTCGCACCCGCCGAGACCTACCTGCGCACGGACCTCATCGTCGCCGCGGCCGCGGCGTGCGGGGCCGACGCGGTGCATCCGGGCTATGGCTTCCTGTCCGAGAACGCCGCGTTCGCCCAGGCCGTCGTCGATGCCGGGTTGTGCTGGGTGGGGCCACCGCCGAGCGCCATCGAGGCGATGGGGTCGAAGATCGGCGCGAAAGAGCTGATGCGCAAGGCCGGGGTGCCTACGCTGCCCTGGACGACTGACCCCGCTGATGCGGCCGACGTCGGATTCCCGTTGCTCGTCAAGGCATCTGCTGGCGGTGGCGGGCGCGGCATGCGAATCGTGCGCGGTGCCGCCGAGCTCGCCGAGGCCGTCGCGGCAGCACAGCGCGAGGCGGGCGCTGCCTTCGGCGACGACACCGTGTTCCTCGAGCGCTATCTGGAAG
>JAVEEH010000247.1 GCA_030840545.1 Frankiaceae bacterium
ACCTCGCAGTGCAGGTCGTCACCCTCACGGGTGAACACCGGATGGCGACGTTCGCGGATCTCGACGTAGAGGTCACCGGGCGGACCGCCACCCGGGCCGACCTCCCCCTCACCGGACAGGCGCAGCCGCATGCCGTCCTCGACCCCGGACGGCACCTTGACGGTGATCGTGCGCCGCGCACGGACACGACCCTCACCGGCGCAGTCGGGGCACGGATGCCGGATCCGTGACCCGACGCCGCGGCACTCCGGGCATGGCCGCGACGTCACGAGCTGGCCGATGAACGACCGCTGCACGCTCTGGACCTCACCGCGTCCACCGCAGGACTGGCAGGTCTCCGGATGCGTGCCGGCGGCTGTGCCCGCCCCCTGGCACGTGGTGCACACCAGGGCGGTGTCGAGGGTCAGCTCGCGCGTCGTGCCGAACGCCGCCTCGGCAAGGTCCAGCTCCACCTGGACGAGGGCATCCGCACCCGGCCGGATCCGCGACCGCGGCCCGCGGCCACCGCCGCCCGCCGTCGCGCCGCCGAAGAACGCGTCCATGATGTCGGCGAAACCACCAGCGCCGAACGGGCCGCCGGCACCGGCCCCTCCCGCAGCAGACAACGGGTCGCCACCGAGATCGACGATCTCGCGCTTCTGCGGATCTGAGAGCACCTCGTAGGCCGCGGTGACCTCCTTGAAGCGCTCTTGCGCCTCAGCCGACGGGTTCAGGTCCGGATGCAGCTCACGGGCGAGACGGCGATAGGCCTTCTTGATCTCCTCCGGCGAGGCGGTGCGGGACACACCGAGGGTCCCGTAGTAGTCACGAACAGCCATCGAGCGCGCCTCAGCCCTCGGCCAGGATCTGACCGACATACCGCGCCACCGCGCGCACCGCCGTTATCGCACCGGGATAGTCCATCCGCGTCGGCCCGAGCACGCCGAGCCCGGCGAGCGGAACGGCACTCGACCCGCCATAGCCGGTGGACACAACAGACGCGGTCCACAAACCTTCGTGCGGGTTCTCCTCGCCGATGCTCACCCGCACCGTCTGCGCGTCGGGCACCTCGCCGAACAGCCGCAGCAGCACCACCTGCTCCTCGAGCGCCTCGAGGACAGGACGAATCGTGCCCGGGAAGTCGAGGGCGGTCGTTCGCGCCAGGTTGGCGGTGCCGGCCAGCACGATGCGCTCCTCCGGTCGCTCGATCAACGTCTCGAGCACCGTCGTCATCACGGCGACCACGTTGGGCCGTGCCTCGGTGGTGACCACGTCCGGCAGATCTGCGAGCAGACCGGGCGCGTCCGCCAGCGGGCTCCCGGCGATGCGCACGTTGAACAGCGTGCGGAGTTCGGCGACGCCGTCCTCGGAGAGGGCGCCGGGCAGATCGAGCATCCGTTGCTCGACTCGGCCGGTGTCGGTGATGAGTACGACGAGCAGCCTGGTGTCAGAGATGTGCACCAGCTCGAGATGACGCACCGAGGAGCGGGCCAGCGACGGATACTGCACGACGGCCACCTGATGCGTGAGTTGCGCGAGCAGCCGCACCGTGCGATGGACGACGTCGTCGAGGTCAACGGCACCGCCGAGGAACGACTCGATCGCCTTGCGTTCCGCCGGCGAGAGCGGCTTGACCGATGACAGCCGGTCGACGAAGAGGCGATACCCCTTGTCGGTCGGCACCCGACCGGCGCTGGTGTGGGGCTGGGTGATGAACCCCTCGTCCTCGAGCACCGCCATGTCGTTGCGCACCGTCGCCGGCGACACCCCGAGCTGATGGCGCTCGACCAGGGACTTGGAGCCCACCGGCTCGTTGGTCGAGACGTAGTCCTCGATGATCGCGCGCAGCACGTCGAGTCTGCGGTCGTCGCTCATGCTGCGCACCTCCCAGGAATTGCCGGCGCTGGCACTCATTGGATCCGAGTGCCAATCATACGGCGGGAAGTCACCCGGGCCGGAGAGGAGACCGAGCGGCCACGCCGAATGCCGTTCTGTGCCGAACGAGCGAGTCGAATCCGGCTCGCAAGCGCGTCGAAGGCAAGGAGCCCGCCATGTCGATCCGCCCGCCACTCCGCCCGCTGGTCCTCGGGCTCCCGCTCGTGCTCATAGCGGGCACGCTGACCGGGGTGTCGCTCGCCTCCTCGGCGCGGGGCCACGCCGGCGTCGTACGGATCGCGACGCTGTCCGACCGGGCCGACCTGATCTCTGCCGGTGACGCGTTGGTGAAGGTCACGGTGCCCGCGGGCGCCAAGGCCGGCACACTGCGCCTCCGGCTCAACGGCCGCGACGTCACGGCTGCGTTCCGGCACAACTCCGACGGTCACGGCGAGGGTCTGATCACCGGGCTGCGGCTCGGCAAGAACACCCTGACGGCGGGGCTGCCGGACGGCCGGGCTGCGCTGTTGACGATCACCAACCACCCGCAGGGCGGGCCGGTCTTCTCCGGACCGCAGATCCAGCCGTGGGCGTGCACCAACAGCAGCAAGAGCAAGAAGTGCGACCAGAAGCCGACGTTCGCCTACTCCTATGTGCGTGCCGGTGACGGCAGCACCCAGTCCTACGACCCCAAGAGCCCGCCGCCGTCATTCGCCATTGCCAACACCACGACGACCGACGGGGTGACCGTCCCGTTCATCTTCCGCACGGAGACCGGCTACATCGACCGCGACCAGTACACGATCTCGACGCTGTGGCAGCCGGGCAAGCCGTGGGAGTCATGGGCGCCGCAGAAGCAGTTCAACCACCGGTTGATCATCACGCACGGCGCCAGCTGTGACACGACATACGGCTCCGGCAGCGCTCCGTCGACGACCGACACGAAGATGCTCGGCGGTGGCTTCGTCATCATGTCCAACGCGCTCGACAACGCCGGGCACAACTGCAACATCATCACGCAGGCCGAGTCGCTGGTGATGACCAAGGAATACGTCATCGACCACTACGGCACGCTGCGCTGGACGATCGGCAGCGGCTGCTCGGGCGGTTCGCTCGTGCAGCAGCAGGTCGCCAATGCCTTCCCCGGGCTCTACCAGGGCATCAGCCCGCAGTGCAGCTTCACCGACGCGTGGTCGTCGGCGATGCAGTACGAGGACTACACGATGCTGCTGCGCTACTTCGAGGACCCGTCGCGCTGGGACGCCGGCACGGCCTGGGATCCGGTCGCGATCAGCCGGGTGCTCGACCACCCCAACGTCGGCAACCCGATCACCTTCACTACCGCCATCCCCAACTCCGGTGACCCGAGCCGCAGCTGCCCGGACGTGCCCGCCGCAAAGGTCTATGACCCGAAGACCAACCCCAAGGGCGTCAAGTGCACCCTGCAGGACTACTTG
>JAVEEH010000248.1 GCA_030840545.1 Frankiaceae bacterium
CGGCGCCGCGGAAGTAGGACTCGAGCTCCTGGATGATCTTGCCGTTGCCGCGCACCGGCCCATCGAGACGCTGCAGGTTGCAGTTGACGATGAAGGTGAGGTTGTCGAGCTCCTCGCGGGCCGCGACCCCGAGGGCGCCGAGAGACTCCGGCTCGTCCATTTCACCGTCGCCGAGGAACGCCCACACGTGCGACCGCGAGGTGTCCTTGATCTGCCGGTCGTGCATGTAGCGGTTGAACCGCGCCTGGTAGATGGCCTGCAGCGGCGAGAGCCCCATCGAGACGGTCGGGAACTCCCAGAACTCAGGCATCAGCCGGGGGTGCGGGTACGACGGCAGGCCGTAGGGCGCGTGTGAGATCTCCTGCCGGAAGCCGTCGAGGTGCTGCTCGGTGAGGCGGCCTTCGAGGAACGACCGCGCATAGATGCCGGGGGAGCCGTGACCTTGGATGTAGACCTGGTCGCCGGACTCGCCGCCTTCCTTGCCGCGGAAGAAGTGGTTGAAGCCGACTTCGTAGAGGCTGGCGCTCGACGCGTAGGTCGCGATGTGGCCGCCGACGTTGGTCAACGTGTTGGCCCGGCTGACCATGATGGCGGCGTTCCACCGGATGTATGCGCGGATCCGTCGCTCGACGAACTCGTCGCCGGGGAACCATGGCTCGGCCTCAGCCGGGATGGTGTTGACGTAGTCGGTCGAGCGCAGGGCCGGGACGCCGACCTGCTTCTCCCGCGCACGTTCGAGCAGCTTGAGCATCAGGAACCGTGCGCGTCGGGGACCGGACGCGTCGATGACGGCGTCGAGTGACTCGAGCCACTCCTGCGTCTCCTGCGGGTCGACGTCGGGGATCTGGCTCGGCAAGCCGTCGCTGATCACGGAGTAGCGGTTGCGCCCCTGTGCCATGGGTCTCAACCTACGCTTCTCGGGCATGGAGACGGCGACGTTCGAGGTGCGGACCGGGGACCGGCCGGCGGTCAGCGACATCACCGGGCAGGTGGCGGCGTTCGTGCGCGCCGTCGGTGGCGACGGGTTGCTGCACGTCTTCGTCCCGCACGCCACAGCGGGGCTTGCGATCCTGGAGACGGGTAGCGGGTCCGACCAGGACCTGCTGGCGGCGCTCGATGCGTTGTTGCCGGGGGACGACCGCTGGCGCCATGCGCACGGCTCGCCGGGTCATGGCCGCTCCCACGTGATGCCGGCGTTGGTTCCGCCGTACTGCACCGTCCCGGTCCTCGACGGCCGGTTGCAGCTCGGCACCTGGCAGTCGATCTGCCTGGTCGACCTCAACGTCGACAACGCCGACCGCGACGTGCGGGTTTCGCTGTTGCGCGGCTGAACGGGCGAATTCTCTGACCTGGCTCTGAGGAGAGCGGCGTTAGGTTCGCCGCGTCCCACGACGAGGAGGCACAGATGAGGAAGATCATCCCGGTCGTCACCGCCGTGACGTTGTCGGTCCTGATGGTGGGGGCGGCCCCCACCGGAGCCGGCGCCGCCGGTTCACGCTGTCCGCTGCCGAAGTTCGGCCCGGGCAGCGACTATCACCCGCACATCGATCCGGCGAACTTCAGCGCCAAGGTGACAAACCCGTGGTACCCGCTGTTGGCGGGCACTACCTACATCTACGCCGGGATGGACGGAAAGACGCCCATGACCGACATCCTCGCCGTGTCCAGGCGGACCAAGAAGGTCGACGGGGTGACGACCAGGGTCATCAACGACCGCGTCATCAAGCACGGTCGGGTCACCGAACGCACGACCGACTACTACGCGCAGGACAAGTGCGGCAACGTCTGGTACTTCGGTGAGGACACGGCTGAGCTCGACCGTCATGGGAACGTCACCACGACGGATGGGTCCTTCCATGCCGGCGTCGACGGCGCCGAGCCCGGCGTGTTCATGCAGGCACACCCGCAGCTGGACCGGAAGTTCCGGCAGGAGTGGTACCAGGGCCAGGCCGAAGACGTCTACAAGGCCGTCAGCAAGACTGCCTCGCGGACCGTTCCGTACGGCTCGTTCACCCACGTTCTGCGAACCGTGGAGACCAACGCGCTGGAACCCGGCGTCCGGGACAACAAGTACTACGTGCGCGGCATCGGTACCGTCGAGGAGCTGACTGTGCAGGGCGGTAGCGAGCGGATCAGGCTCATCGACGTTCTGCACTAGCCGGACTACGCGCGCGAGCCTTCTACGATCAGCTCAGGCGGTGATGGCGCTGCGGATCCTGGTCGTCGAGGACGACGAGAAGCTGCGAGGTCTGCTTCGGCGCGGGTTGCAGGAGCAGGGATTCGCCGTCGACGTCGAGGCGACCGGGACCGATGCGCAGTGGCGGTTGCAGGAGTTCGGCTATGACGCGGTCGTGCTCGATGTCATGCTGCCGGACTTCGATGGCTTCACCGTGTGCCGCCAGCTGCGGGCGGCCGGCTGCTGGGTGCCGGTGCTGATGCTGACCGCCCTCGACGGTGTGCAGGATCGGGTGCACGGGCTCGACGTCGGCGCGGATGACTACCTGCAGAAGCCGTTCCACTTCGCGGAGCTCGGGGCTCGGCTGCGCGCGCTGATCCGGCGCGGCGCTGAGCCCCGGCCCACGGCGCTGTCGGTGGGTGACCTGGTGGCCGACCCGGCGACCAGGGACGTGCACCGTGCGACGGAGCCGATCCAGCTGACCGCCAAGGAGTTCGCGCTGCTGGAATACTTCATGCGCCATCCGGACGAGACGATCAGTCGCGGCAGGCTGCTCGAGCATGTGTGGGGCGATGAGCGGGACCGCGACCCGCATGTCGTCAGCGTCTACGTCTCCTACTTGCGCAACAAGATCGACCGGCCATTCGGCCGCTCCTCGTTGCAGACCGTGCGCGGCGCCGGTTATCGGTTGCGTGATGACCAGGCTCGCTGAGCTGCCCATCCGGGCGAGGATCACCGCGGCGTTCGCCACGGTGATGGTCGCCCTGCTCGCCGGCATCGGCGCGAGTCTCTACTGGGCGATGGGGACCGCCCTGCTCGACGAGATCGACTCCGGTCTGCGCTTCCGCGCCGCTTCGATGACCTCACTGCCGCAGCGCGATGTGGTCGAGTCACCACAGCCGGCGTTGGAGGAGCCCCGGGAGTCTTTCGATCAGCTCGTCGCACCGACCGGTGCGCTGCTTCGCACGACGCCGGGCCTGGGGCAGACGTCGCTGCTGACCAGCGCTGAGCTTGCCGGGGTGCGCGGCCCACGGTTCTTCGAGCGACAGGTGCACGGCGTCGTGGGTCGGGCCCGGCTCCTCGCCGTCCCGTTGACGGGGTCGGAGCGCGGCCAGGTGCTCATCGTCGGAACGACGATGGCAGACCGGACGGATGCATTGCGTCAGCTGTCGATCGTGCTGGCCGTGGGGGGAGCGGTCGCGGTCGGCGTCGCGTCGTTGGCGGGTTGGGCGGTGGCGGGGTTGGCGCTTCGTCCGGTGGAGCGGATGCGCGGTCAGGCGTCCGCGATCACGGCGTCCGGGCTCGATCGTCGGCTCGAGCTGCCGCGGGCGCACGACGAGCTGCATCGACTGGCGCAGACGCTCAACGTCATGTTGCAGCGGCTCGACGATGCCGCCACGGGCGAGCGCAGGTTTCTCGAACAGGCGAGTCACGAGCTGCGGACGCCGCTCGCCGCACTCCAGGCTGAGCTCGAGCTCGCCCGGAGCCCGGGTCGGACCGCCGCCGAGCTCAGCGCGGCTGTCGACAGCGCCGCCGAGGAGACAGACCGCTTGGTGCGGCTGGCCAACGACCTGCTGATCCTGGCGCGCACGCACGGTGGGGCCCTGCCGATCCGGCGCGAGGTCGCGGACCTCGGGGCGCTCGTGACATCAGCGGTGGCGCTGTTCGAGCCGAGAGCCGGGATTCGTGGCCAGCGCATCGAGCTGGCGGTTGCCCCGGGCAGCGTGCGGGTGGATCCGGTGCGGGTCCGTCAGGTGTTGGACAACCTGTTGGACAACGCGCTGCGCCATGCGCCGGACGGCGGCAGCATTCACGTCAACGCGACGATCCACGGCGATGACTTGCGGATCTCCGTCGAGGACAGTGGTCCCGGCTTCCAGCATCCCGGGGTCGGCACCGCGACGGCGCAGCTCCGGGAGGACCCGGACGATGGACACGCAGGGCTGGGGCTGCGCATCGTCGAATCGGTCGCCGCGGGCCACGGTGGTGGCGTCGACTACACGAACGCTCCGGGAGCTGTTGTCGTCGTCACGTTGGCCGACGTGCAGCCCGGCTAGCCGCCGGGCTGGCGATGGTGCCCGGTCAGGTCATGATGCTCGCCCTGTGGGTCGGCGTGCACGAGGGCCGCGGTGAGGCGCGGTACGTCGTGGAGCAGCCGGTGCTCGCACTCCTCGGCGATGCGATGACCCTCGGCGACCGATAGAGCGTCGCTCACAACGACCGTGCACTCGGCGCGCAGCTGGTGGCCGATCCACCGCACGCGGGTGGTGCCGATGTCGAGCACACCCGTGGTCGCCCGGAGGACGCCGTCGACCTGGTCGACGAGTGCCGGGTCGACGGCGTCCATCAGCCGTCGGTAGACCTCGCGGGCGGCGTCGCGCAGCACCACGAGGATCGCGAGGGTGATGAACAGGCCGACGGCGGGGTCAGCCCAACCCCAGCCGAGTGCGACGCCGCCGGCGCCGACCAGCACAGACAACGACGTGAAGCCGTCGGTCCGGGCATGCAGCCCGTCGGCAACCAGTGCGGCGGAGCCGATCTCTCGGCCGACCTTGATGCGATAGCGGGCGACGAGCTCGTTGCCGAGGAAGCCGACGACGCCGGCGACGGCCACCGCCCAGAGGTGGCTGACGTGGTGACGGTCGACGAGATGGCTGACGGCCTCGTAGGCGGCGACGGCGCTCGAGGCCGCGATCAGGACGACGATCACGATGCCGGCCAGGTCCTCGGCCCGTCCGAAGCCGTAGGTGTACCGCCGGGTCGGCGGGCGGCGGCCCAGCCAGAACGCGAGCCCGAGGGGCACCGCGGTCAGGGCATCGGCGACGTTGTGCAGCGTGTCTCCGAGCAGGGCGATCGACCCGGACAGCGCGGCGATGACGGCCTGCACGGCCGCCGTCACAGCGAGGACGGCGAAGGAGATGAGCAGGGCCCGGGGGCCGCGGTCGCTCGCCTCGAGCGCGCCGTCCACCGCAACTGCGGAGTCGTGACTGTGCGGCGTGAACAGGTGCTTGAGCCGGTCCCGTCGCCGGTCGCGGTGTTGGTGTGAGTGTTCGTGTGAGTGGTCGTGGGCATGGCCGGGTGCGTGGTCGGGCGCCGCCTGTCCCTCCGCCATGGCAGCAGTGTGCCTCCTCGCCCGTGCCGCGCCCAGTCGCACGCATGTTCGACCTGTTGGAGGGAAACACTTGCGTTCAGGGCCGCTGAACGGTGGACTACCGAGCACCAGGGTTCGGTCGTCGGGCCCAGCGGTCAGGAGGAGGATCACTCTGTGAGCGCCACCGCCGGGAGCGCGGCAGGTCAGCACGGACTGGTGGACAAGCTCGGCATACCGCCCGGCGCAGTTGTCCAGGAGGTCGGCTGGGACGACGACTGCGACGAGGAACTGCGGCAGATCATCACCGCACGCACGGGCCAAGACCTCGTCGACGAGGACTACGACGACGTGGTCGACACCGTCATGATGTGGTGGCGCGAGGGCGACGGCGATCTCGTCGACGCCCTTGTCGACGCGCTGGGTCCGCTCGCTGACCATGGCGTGATCTGGCTGCTGACTCCGAAGGCCGGCCGGGACGGACACGTCGAGCCGAGTGATGTCAGTGAGGCCGCACCCACGGCCGGGCTCCAGCAGACCAGCAGCATCAGCGCTGGGCGGGACTGGAACGGCGCGCGCCTGGTGGCGCCCCGGGCCGCCCGCGGCAAGGGCAAGTGACCGACGTGATCGAGGTCGGCTCCGAGGCTCCTGACTTCGAGCTCCGTGACCAACGTGCGCAGACGCATCGGTTGTCGTCGTACCGCGGTGAGAAGAACGTCGTGCTCGTGTTCTACCCGTTCGCGTTCACGGGCGTTTGCACCGGAGAGATGGGTGCGATCCGCGACGACATGGCCTCGTTGCAGAGCGAGGAGACGCAGGTGCTGGCCATCTCGTGCGACACCGTGGCGTCCTTGCGCGTCTTTGCCGAGCGCGAGGGGCTCGACTATCCGTTGCTGTCCGACTTCTGGCCGCACGGCGAGGTCGCGCGGGCCTATGGCGTGTTCAACGAGGGTCTGGGCGCTGCCGATCGAGGCACGTTCGTCATCGACAAGCAAGGCGTGGTCCGTTGGACGGTGCGCACCGAGATCTCCGAGGCGCGCACGATCGAGGACTATCAGAAGGCGCTTGCCGAGCTGTAGGCATGCCCTGTTATCGATGTCGGGCCAGGCAGATGGACCCGGGCAAGGGCCCGAGTCCGTGGAAGCGCGGCGTCATCGATGACGAGCAGGTGCTCGTTTGTCCGGACTGCCAGGCGACGCACGACTGGGTCGCAGATCTCGACCGATGTGAGTCGTGCGGGTCGACGATGCTGCTGCGGGCGCTGGGGGAGACCCGGTGCCGGCAGTGCTCGTTCGTCAAGCAGGCATCCCGCGCGGGTGAGCGCGTCGGTGACGGAAGCCTCTCGGACGACGTGGCCGCCGCCCTGCGTCGGCGCTTTCAGGACTGACCGGCCCGTATCCTGAGCCCGCCGGTCCCATAGCTCAGATGGCTAGAGCGCCTCGCTTACAACGAGGAGGTCGCAGGTTCGAGCCCTGCTGGGACCACTGGTTCATGGCTCGATTCAGCAAATGAGCGGCTTGCGGTCGAGTGCATGCGCCGACCCGTGCAGGACCAAATTCATTCTTGGCCTTAGCTTGACCGTGATCTTGGTCGGGTGACGGCCGCTATCGCGCCCTGCCGCGGGTGTGCTGGCGTGGCTTCAGTTGGGGAAGGCGGCAGGCTGCA
>JAVEEH010000251.1 GCA_030840545.1 Frankiaceae bacterium
GGGCTGACGACGATGGCCACCAGATCCCGTTTCCGGCCCGACCGGGGACTCGTCGCGCGCATGACGTTGACGATGTTCCTGCTGGGCCTGCTCTACGTCGCCGTCATCGGTGCCCTGCTCGTCTACGTCAAGTCTTATGCGGTCGTCATCGTCATCGCCGGCGGACTGCTCTTCGCGCAGTACTACTTCTCCGACCGGATCGCGCTCTACTCGATGCACGGGCGCATCGTCACGCCTGAGGAAGCGCCTGAGCTGCACGGCATCGTTGACCGGCTCTGCGCCCTCGCGGACATGCCGAAACCGGCCGTCGCGATCGCCGACGTCGACATGCCCAACGCATTCGCGACCGGGCGCAACCAGAAGCATGCAGTCGTCTGCGCGACGACCGGCATCCTGCGCAGGCTCGACACCGAAGAGCTCGAGGGCGTCCTCTCGCACGAGCTGTCGCACGTTGCGCACCGCGACGTCGCGGTGATGACGATCGCGTCGTTCCTCGGAGTGCTCGCCGGCCTGATCACGCGGATGATGTTCTACGGCCAGCTGTTCGGTGGCGGCTTCGGAGGCGGGCGCAACCGCGACAACAACAACCAGAACGCGGCGGCGGTGATGGCGCTCGTCATGCTCGTCTCGATCGTGGTCTATGCAGTGTCGTTCCTGTTGACCCGTGCGCTGTCGCGTTATCGCGAGCTGTCCGCTGACCGCTCCGGCGCCTACCTGACCGGTCGGCCGTCCGCCTTGGCCTCAGCGCTGCAGAAAGTGACTGGCGACATCGCCCGGATCCCGACCCGTGACCTGCGCGCCGCCGAGCCGTTCAACGCGTTCTTCTTCACGCCCGCGCTGTCCAACGGATTCAGCATCTCGTCGTTGTTCTCGACTCACCCGTCGCTGGAGAAGCGGCTCGAGCAGCTCGCGCAGATCTCGGCTCAGCTCGGCCAGCCGGTCGCCTAATGGGTCTGCTCGACACGATCCTCGGTCGCAGCAAGCCGGTGAAGCCGGATCTCGACGAGCTGTTCGCCCTACCGTCGGCGGCGATCACGCTCGAAGCGGGCATGAACCTCAAGCCGACCGGCGTCGGGTCGGTCTGTGTCAAGCCGGCCGAAGGCGGCGGCTTCGCCGGCCTGCGTGAGCAGATCGAGCAGCTGCTCGCTTCTGACGGCGACAAGTACAGCCAGACCACCGACACGTTCGGGTTCTCCTGGCTGACCCGCCAGGGTGACCCGGCGGGCCTGCAGGACCTTGTCGTCGACCTGCACGGGGTCAACTCGTCGCTGGCGGATGCCGGCTTCGGATCCGCCTTGCTCTGCACGCTGGTGGTCTTCGGCGGCGACGGCGGCCCGCCGGTCGGTCTGGTCTACCTCTACAAGCGCGGCACCTGGTATCCGTTCGTGCCGACCGGCAAGGACAAGCGTGACAACGCGCGTGAGCTGCAGGTGCGCGCGGTGCTCGGTTCGGACCTGAAGATCGAACCAGAGCTGTCCCGCTGGTTCCCCGTCTGGGGCGCGCCGGGTCTGTGACGCTGCTACGCGGGCTGCTCGCGGCCACGAGCAAGCCCCTGCCCGGGGTCTTCCACTCCCTCGAAGGCACGCTGCACCATTGGGGCTATCTCGCCGTAGCCGGCTTCCTGTTCTTCGAGGACTTCGGCGTCCCACTGCCGGGCGAGACGATGCTGATCGCAGCGTCGCTTTACGCCGGCGCCGGACACCTCAACATCTGGCTGGTCGCGCTTGTCGGCTTCCTGGCCGCGGTGCTCGGCGACAACCTCGGTTATCTGATCGGGCGCAAGGGTGGTCGCGAGCTCGTCGAGAAGTTCGGCAAATACCTGTTCGTGACGCCCGAGCGCCTCGACCGCGCCGAGGCCTTCTTCAGCAAGCACGGCGGCAAGATCGTGGTGATCGCGCGCTTCATCGAGGGCCTGCGCCAGCTCAACGGCATCATCGCCGGCACCGTCGAGATGCCGTGGCGACGGTTCCTGCTGTGCAATGCGCTCGGTGCTGCGATGTGGGTCGCGGTCTGGACCAGTCTGGGCTACCTCGCCGGCAACCACGTCGAGACCATCTCCCGAGACTTCACCTACTTCGCGATCGGTGCCGGCGTTCTGCTGGTCGCGTTCATCGTGTGGCACGTGCTCCGTCGCCGAAAGCACAAGCGCGCCGCAGCCTGACGGCTCTAACCTCACCAGGTGCAGAAGGATCGGTTGGTCGCGTTCAGCGACGGTGTGATCGCGATCCTCATCACGATCATGGTGCTCGAGCTGCGCGTGCCGCACGGCGCGGACGCGCACGCACTGCGGCCTCTCGTCCCGGTCTTCCTCACCTACGTGCTCAGCTTCGTCAACCTCGGGATCTACTGGAACAACCACCACCACATGCTCCAGGTGACCGAGCGCATCAACGGGTCGGTCTTGTGGGCGAACTTGCACCTGCTGTTCTGGCTGTCGCTCTTCCCGTTCTCCACCGGCTGGATGGGTGAGAACCACTTCGCCGAGCTGCCGACCGCTGTGTACGGAGTCGTGCTCTTGCTCGCTGCCGTCGCCTACTACGTGCTGCAGCGCGTCATCATGGCCTGCGAGGGGTCGACCTCGACGCTGGCGGCGGCGCTCGGCAACGACTTCAAGGGCAAGATCTCGCCGCTGATCTATCTGGTCGCCATTCCACTCGCGTTTCTCAACCGATGGATAGCACTGGCGCTGTACGTCGTTGTCGCGTTGATGTGGCTCGTGCCAGACCGGCGGATCGAGTCGAGCCTGCCGCGCTGACGCCTTGGCCGGGAAAGGGTCAGACGCCGGGCAGCGCGAGCATCTGGTCGAGGGCGGCCTTCGCGAAGTCGGCCGTCTCGGCTTCGACCTCGATGCGGTTGACGACCTGTCCCTCCACGAGGGACTCGAGCGCCCAGACCAGGTGCGGCAGGTCGATGCGATTCATCGTTGAGCAGAAGCACACGGTGCGGTCGAGGAACACGATGGTCTTGTCGGGGTGCGCCTTCGCGAGGCGCGACACGAGGTTGAGCTCGGTGCCGATCGCCCAGGCCGACCCGGCCGGGGCAGACTCGATCGTCTTGATGATGAACTCGGTCGACCCGACCAGGTCCGCGGCGTTGACGACCTCATGCGTGCACTCGGGGTGTACGAGCACCGTGACCCCGGGGACACGTTCGCGCACCTCGTCGACGCAGCTCACCGAGAACCGGCCGTGCACCGAGCAGTGGCCCTTCCACAGGATCATCGTCGCGTCGCGCAGCTGATCGACACTGAGTCCGCCGCCCGGTCGGCGCGGGTCGAACACCACGCAGTCGCCGGTCGACAGCCCCAGCTTCAACACGGCAGTGTTGCGGCCGAGGTGCTGGTCGGGCAGGAACAGCACCTTCTCGCCCCGACTGAGCGCCCACCGGACCGCGACCTCGGCGTTCGACGAGGTGCAGATCGTCCCGCCGTGCTTGCCGGTGAAAGCCTTGATCGCGGCGGAGGAGTTCATGTAGGCCACCGGCACCGTGACGTCGGCCACTCCCGCGTCGGCCAGCACGTCCCACGCCTCGGCCACCTGTTCGGCGGTTGCCATGTCGGCCATCGAGCAGCCGGCCGCCAGGTCGGGTAGCACGACCTGCTGGTGCGCGCCGGTGAGAATGTCGGCCGACTCGGCCATGAAGTGCACGCCACAGAAGACGACGTACGACGCCTCCGGGCGCGCCGCGGCCTCACGCGCGAGCTTGAACGAGTCGCCGGTCACGTCGGCGAACTGGATGACTTCGTCGCGCTGGTAGTGATGGCCGAGCACGAACAGCTTGTCGCCGAGAGCTGCCTTTGCGGCGCGGGCGCGCTCGACCAGCGTCGGGTCGGACGCAGCCG
>JAVEEH010000022.1 GCA_030840545.1 Frankiaceae bacterium
CCCCACCGTCGCGTGCGGTCCCGGCATCGCCGACGGACTCCTCGCCGCAGGCTGCCGCCCGGTCGCCACGATCGCCAACGGCATCGGGCCGGCGCCGCAGCCGGTGGGGCGCGCGGAGCTGCTCGACATGTTCGCGTTGCCGGCCGACGCGAGGGTCGTGCTGGTGGTGGGGCGCCTGGTGGAGCAGAAGAACCAACAGCTGGCCCTGCGGGCGCTCGCGCGGCTGCCGGCCGAGGTGCATCTCGTCCTCGTCGGTGAAGGGGCGGACCGGCCGGCACTCGCGGGCCTCGCGGCAGAGCTCGGGCTGGGTGGCCGCCTCGTCTTCGCCGGTCGGCGTCCCGGCCGACCGCTCATGGCCGGCGCCGACGTGATCTGCGTGCCGTCGCGTTGGGAGGGAATGCCGCTCGTCGCGATGGAGGGGATGGCTTCCGGCCGGCCGGTGGTGGTCACGGACGTGCGCGGCAGCCGGGAGCTCCTCCAGGACGGACGCACCGGCCTGGTCGTGCCCGCCGAAGACGCCGGCGCCCTGGCCGCGGGAATTGCCCGGTTGCTGCAGGAGCCGGAGCTGGCCGCAGGGCTCGGCGCAGCCGCCGCCCACGAGTCGGCCGGGTGGTCCGACCAAGCCATGGCGCAGGCCTATCTGGACCTTTACCGCGGGCTGGCCTCGTGACGGTGCCGTCGGGCGACCCGCTGGTCAGCGTCGTGATGCCCGCCTACAACGCCGAGAGGACCATCGGGGCGGCGGCGACGTCCGTGCTCTGGCAGAGCGTCCGCGAGCTTGAGCTGATCGTCGTCGACGACGGGTCGTTGGACGACACGGTTGACGTGGTGAATGCGCTCCCCGGACCCGTTCGCCTGCTGCGCCAGGAGAACCGCGGCGTGGCGGCCGCGCGCAACGCCGGCATCGAGCTCGCCCGCGGGGAGTTCATCGCGTTCTGCGACGCCGATGACCTGCTGTTCGAGACGCACCTCGAGGCTTTGCTCGACGTGTGGCACCGCAGTGCCGACGGCGGCATGGCGACGGCCAACGCCTACTGGTTGCTGCCCGGCGGCATCAGCGGCCGGAAGCTGCGCCATCGCGGCCGGTTCCCGGCGTTCTCCGACCAACGGGCAGCGCTGCTGCAGAGCAACTTCATCTCGACGATGTCGCTGCTGCCCCGCGACATCCTCAACCAGGTCGGCACCTTCGACGAGACGCTGCGGCAGGCCGAGGACTGGGAGTTGTGGCTGCGGATCGTCTTCGCCGGACATCGCGTCGTGCATCAGCCACGCCCCCTGGCTCTCTACCGATGGAGCACCGATGGACTCTCGAGTCAGGCCGAGAGCTTCTACGCGGCCGAGCAGGAGGTGCTCCGGCGAGTTTCCGGCTGGCCGACGCTGACCGCTCCCGAACGCGGGATCGTGGCCGCCCGGCTCGCGGCGCCGGCCCCGCGGGCGCTGTTGCGCGACGCTGACTCGGCGCTGCGGGCCGGGGCCTATCTGCGGGCGGCCGCCGGCTATCGACGGGCGGCGAGCCTCGTGCCGGCGGAGAACCTGCTGCGGACCAAGTCCCGCCTACTGACTGCTGCGCCGTTCGTCGTCGGCCCGCTGCTGCGCCGCCGTCTCCTCCGCGACGAAGAAGCTCTCGGGTTCGACGAGGGTCACGCCCGGTGACGGTTCGGCCCGGCGTGCGGGCGGGGCGGCGGCTCGCGTCGGTGGCGACGGCTCGGTGGCGGCCGGCTGCTGGCGCGGCGCGTTGAGGTAGAGCCCGTAGTTCGCCGAGTGGCGCTGCCGCGCGCGGTTGAGGATGACCGCGGTGGGCTTGACCCCGATGATGCTCATCCGGTCGAGCGCACGCTTGACCTGACCCCGGCTCACCTGCCCGGCAGCCGCCACCACGACCGTCGAGCCGACGAACCGCGCGATCACGCGGGCGTCGTTGATGGGCACCAACGGGGTGCCGTCGATCACGACCGCCGAGCGGCGTTCCATCTCGCGCAGCGCAGCCGGGAAGGCGATGTCGAGCAGCTCGTTGGGGTCGTCCTGCAGCTCGCCGCTGGTGAGCACCGACAGGTTGGGCAGGGACGTCGCCTGAATGGCTGACTCCAGCGGCATGCCCCGAAGCACGTCGACCAGGCCGGGCCGCTTACGGATACGCCGGTTGGGCTCGTCGACGAAGAACTCCTCGATCCGGCCGCGGCGCAGGTCACCGTCAACGAGCAGCGTGGCGACCCCGGACCGGGCGAGCGCGACGGCGATGCCGAACGAGACCGTGGTCTTGCCGTGCTGACCCTCCGGGCTGGTCACGAGCACCGAGTCCGACTCGAACTGCGTCAGCTGGAGCGTGAGGCCGAGGTCGCGCATCGCCTCGTTGACGAAGCGCAGCCGGTCGTCGTTGAGCCACATCGGCACGCTCGTGATGGCGCCCACCCGGCGGGCATCCGGCACCTCGCCGAAGACGGGAAGGCCGCTGGCCTGGGCGAGCGCGTCTGAGCTCTCGATCTTGCCGCCGACGTTCTCGCGGAGCCACGCGGCCGCGACTGCGAGCACCAGCCCGAGCATCAGCCCGATGCCGAGCGTCAGCTTCTTGTGCGGTGACACCGGGGTCGTCGGCAGCACGGGCGAGCCCAGCTCCTGCAGCGAGATCAGCCCGTTGACACCGATGTCGCCGGCGTTGGCGCGCTTCTGCAGCGCGGTCACGAAAGCCTGGGCCGAGCGTTGCGCCGCCACCGGGCTCGTGGATCGGGTGTTGATCCGCAGGATCGTCGGGAAGTTCTGGAACGTCGAGGCCGACACCGAGCCCAGGGCCATGCCCGGGGGCATGTCGGCCGCAGCCAGCCGTCGCGTGTCGATGGACGTCAGGGCTTCGGAGTAGAGCGGAAGGATCGCCGCCGCCTGTCCGAGCAACGTGATCGACGTCAGGTCGTTGGTGGTCGACGACGACGAGGACGTGGGCACGAGCCCGACCGTCGCGGTTGCCTCGTAGACCGGGTTCTGGGTCTGCAGCGCGAAGACAGCGGCACCGAGCACGAGCAGGAAGCTCACGACCGCTGTGACCCACCGACGTCTGACCATCTGGAGGAAGTCGGTCAGGGTCATGACACTCCAGACAACGGCACGTGGGGCTCAAAGCATAAGCGGCAGGGACGCTTGGAAGGCGCTTTCCCACGCGCCATCGGGACTAGACATCCCCTGGTTACCCAGGTAGCGGTGAGTGACGACGCGTCCGTTTGGCCCCGTCTGTCGGTGACTCTGAGTCACCCGATCGGCCGAAGCAGGCCCCCGCCGAGTGGCCCGATGTAACGGCTGTCCCCTCGTGCGAGCACCGGAATCCGTCCGGTTCCAGGCCGGGGCGGGTCCGGGAGGCTTCGCGTGCGTAGGCGGTCTGCAACGGCGGTGGCGTCCGCGCTCGGCGTGGTCGCCTCGATGCTCTTGGTGGGCGCTGCCTCGAGCGTCGCTCACGCGGCTTCCTCGCCGCAGTCGACCGTCGGACTGCTCGCCTACAACAACACCAACCTGCACGCGACGGACCCGGCGCACTACAGCGTCGTGATCATCAACGCCGACCAGTACGCCGAGATCCCCGCGATCCGCGCGGCCAGCCCGGGCGTCAAGATCCTCGTCTACAAGAACGTCGCGATGGCCGAGACCTACGACGTGTCGAACGGCGTGGACAACCCATTCCTGCCGACCGGCGTCGGGTATGCGTGGGCCAAGGCCCAGCATCCCGGCTGGTTCCTCAAGGACACCAACGGCAACATGGTCGAGTGGGCCGACTACCCGCAGCGGTGGTGGCTGGACATGGGCGACGCGAGCTACCAGAACACCTGGGCCGCCAACGTCATCGCCGAGGTCAAGAACTACGGCCTCGACGGCGTGATGATGGACGACGTCGACATGCACACCGGCGGCCACCTGGCCAGCGGTACGACGCTGGCGAAATACCCCACGGACGCCGCCTACGCCCGCGCGAACGAGAGCTTCCTCGCCAACGTCGGGCCGCAGCTGCACGCTGCCGGGGTCCTCGGCGTTGCCAACATCGCCTTCCGCTGGAACCCCAACTGGGAGGCGCCGTACAAGCAGTGGCTCACCGAGGTCGACGGTGTCCTGATGGAGTTCTGGATGAAGCCGGGCCAGGACTCGACCTTCGCCCGCTTCGGCGACAACGACTGGACCTACCAGATGCAGCAGGCCGCCGACGTGCTGGCCGCCGGCAAGATGTTCCTGCCACTCACCTACGGCGCGATGTCGGACGCCACGACCCAGGCCTACGCCCGGGCAAGCTTCCTCCTCGCCTGGGACGGCGGCCGCTCCTCGGACGTGTGGGTGCCCTCGACCAATGGTCAAGACCCATGGAGCCCGGAGGTGAGCGCCGCCGTGGGCGCGCCGACGGGCAGCTCACACCAGCTCGCAAGCGGTGTCTGGCAGCGCAGCTTCACCGGCGGTGTCGTCCTCGTGAACTCCTCACAGTCGGCCACTCGAACGGTCAGTCTGGGCGGTTCGTTCGTGACCGCGGCCGGCCGCACCGTCACCTCCCTGAGCATGGCCCCGATGACGGGGGCGGTGCTCAGCAACACGAGCGTTCCGACTCCGGATCCGACCGCGACGACGCCGACTCCGGATCCGACCGCGACGACGCCGGCCGCGCCTGCACCGACCGTCCTCACGCCGCGCCACCATGCGCGGCACCGGGCCCAAGGGCTGTCCATCCACCGCTGGAGCCAGCTGCGTCACTGGCGGGCCTGGATCCGCCACCACCCGCGCCGCCACGCGCACCACGCACGGGCTCACCGGCACGGGCCGGCCATCGGCTGGCACGCGCCGCACCTCACCGTCGGGTTCTGAGCCGTAGCCCGAACGGAGGCTGCCCGGCAGGGCGAACGGGCGATCTTGATACGCCACCCGAGTGAACCTCGGGCGCGATCGGCCAAAGGCCCTTGCGCTGCGTGATCGTCTCTGTACCGTAAGTCATGGCTCGGCGAGTCCTGCCGCTGCCGGAACGGTGAGTGGCCGGGGACTCCCGGCCGCGAGATGGGACGCAATGATCCGGGCGGTCCCCGACAGGGGATCCGGTCGCCGTATGGCCGCCCGGGGAGCGAGTGGCGAGACCGACCCGTAAGAAGGGGGAGGTCTTGCGATGAACCGGCACAGACGTTCGGCTGAACACGTGCGATGGCGCGCCGCTGTCGTTGTGCCTGTGGCTGCCCTGACCTGGGTCGCGCTGGGCATGACATCGGGCTTCGCCAACGCCGCCCCGGCGTCACACCAGAGCTCCGGACAAGCCGCGATCAGCGGCAACGGCGACGGCAGTGGCAACGGCGGCACGGGCAACGGCAAGGGCAACGGGAACGGCAAGCACGAGGATCCCGGCGCCGGCACCCCGCCGAGTGACAGCACGCCCCCCGCGGGCGGCACGACCGGCGGCTCGGACCACTCCACCGGCACCAGCGGCACCTCCGGTGATCCGTCTCAGCCCCAGCCGCCCTCGAACGCCGACCACAACCCGGGCGGCGCCAACAACGGTGGCGACTGCGGTTCCTACTGCTCGACCCGCGACGGCTCGCCGTCACACAACGGCAACGGCAAGGGCAAGGCGACGGGCAAGCCGTGCGCCGGCTGCGTCGGCAAGGCCGACAACAAGAACCCGCCGGGGCAGTTCAAGGACGGCAGCGACCACAACAACGGCTACGAGTGCGACGGCAACCACGGCGTCGGCCGCAGCAACCCAGCACACACGGGGTGCACGTCGACCCCGCCACCGACGTGCCAGCAGCAGGGGAACTGCCCGCCGCCTCCCACGTGTGAGCAGCAAGGCAACTGCCCCCCGCCTCCCACCTGTGAGCAGCAGGGCAACTGCCCGCCGCCTCCCACGTGTGACCAGCAGGGCAACTGCCCGCCGCCCAACTGCGTGCCGACCAAGGCGAACAACTTCTGCTCGTCGGTCCAGGGCAACCACCACACCAAGAAGCCTCCGACAGTGCTCGGTGAGAAGGTCGTCAGGACGCCCAACGTCCTGCCGTTCACCGGCACGGCCAACCTCGGCTGGCTGATCGGCAGCGGAACCGTGGCCCTGGGTCTCGGGACCGGGCTCGTCCTCACGGCGGGTCGCCGGTCACGGCGTCGTCAGGCGGCCTGAGGCACCAGCACCACAAGAACCTCCACCCGAGGCGGGGCGTCATCCGGACAACGGATGGCGCCCCGCTTCTTTGACCGGCTTCCCGGCGGCTGGGTATCCTCGACGATCGGCCGGTGGCGCGGCCCCGATGTCCCGCCAGCCACTGTCCCCCCAGCCACTCAGCCCGACCAGCAGCAGAGGCCTTCACGTGCGCACGTACCAACCGAAGCCCGGCGACGTCCGGCGGCAGTGGCACGTCATCGACGCCACCGACGTCGTGCTCGGCCGGCTCGCCAGCCAGGCCGCCCAGCTGCTGCGTGGCAAGCACAAGCCGATCTACGCCCCGCACGTCGACACTGGCGACTTCGTCATCATCGTCAACGCCGCCAAGGTCGCGTTGACGGGCAACAAGCGGGAGCAGAAGATCGCCTACCGTCACTCCGGCTACCCGGGCGGCCTCAAGCAGGTGCCCTACACCGAGCTGCTCGAGAAGCGGCCCGACCGCGCCGTCGAGAAGGCGATCCAGGGAATGCTCCCGCACACCACGCTCGGACGGGCGATGGCCGGCAAGCTGAAGGTCTACGCCGGTCCCGAGCACCCCCACCAGGCTCAGCAGCCGGTGCCCTACGAGAT
This sequence comes from Frankiaceae bacterium, assembly GCA_030840545.1. GTDB lineage: Bacteria > Actinomycetota > Actinomycetes > JAFAQI01 > JAFAQI01 > JAFAQI01. The sequence continues at coordinate 6,728 of JAVEEH010000022.1, forward strand.
CACGCAGGTGAGCCAGTAATGGTGGAGACCGCCCCCGAGACCGCCGTCGACCCGACGCCGATCGACGAGTCACCGGTGGCCGAGGTCGCCGGGACGGCCGACACCGACAGCGTCAGCGAGCCGGAGGCACCTGCCGCACCGGATGCGCCGGCGGTCGAGGAGGCACCGCGGGCGCCGCGCGCGCTCATCGGAGGTCCGGTCGGTGCGACCGGCCGCCGCAAGGAGGCGATCGCCCGCGTCCGGCTCGTGCCCGGTTCCGGCAAGTGGACGATCAACGGCCGCACGCTCGAGGACTACTTCCCCAACAAGGTTCACCAGCAGGTCGTCAACGAGCCGCTCAAGACGCTGGATGTCGTCGACCACTACGACGTGCTCGTGCGCGTCCAGGGTGGTGGTGTCTCCGGGCAGGCCGGCGCCGTGCGGCTCGGCATCGCCCGCGCGCTGACCCAGACCGATAGCGACGCCCGCCCGCCGCTCAAGAAGGCGGGCTTCCTGACCCGGGACGCGCGGGTCAAGGAGCGCAAGAAGTACGGCCTGAAGAAGGCGCGCAAGGCTCCGCAGTACTCCAAGCGGTAAGTGGGCCGGCTGTTCGGGACGGATGGCGTTCGCGGCGTCGCGAACGTCGACCTGACCCCGGAGCTCGCGCTCGCGCTGGCCTCCGCCACGGTCGAGGAGCTCGGTGGCGACCGTCCCCTCGCCGTAGTCGGCAGGGACCCGCGCCCGTCCGGTGAGCTGCTCGAGGCCGCCGTCGTCGCCGGCCTGCTGGCCTCCGGAGCTGACGTCGTACGGCTCGGTGTCGTGCCGACCCCGGCCGTTGCCCACGCGCTGACTGTCCCGCTCGCCGGCAGCACCCCGCCGGCTTTCGGCGTGATGATCTCCGCCAGCCACAACCCGATGCCCGACAACGGCATCAAGCTGTTCGGTGCGGGCGGCTACAAGGTGCCCGACGATGTCGAGGACCGGATCGCCAACAGGCTCGGCTCGCAGCGGCACCGCCCGAGCGGCACCGGCGTGGGCCGGGTGCGGGCTGACCTGAGCGACTCGATCGACTGGTACGTCGACCACCTGGTCTCCACCGTGCCGACACCGCTCACCGGGCTTCGAGTCGTCGTCGACTGCGCCAACGGGGCCGCCGCGGTGGCGGCACCGGCCGCCTATCGCCGGGCCGGCGCCGACGTGGTCGTCATCAATGACGACGCGACCGGCGACCGGATCAACGAGGGCTGCGGTGCGACCTGGCTAGGCCCGCTGCAGGACGCCGTCCGGGCCCACGGCGTGGCCGCCGGTCTGGCCCACGACGGCGACGCCGATCGCTGCCTCGCCGTCGACGCCGGCGGCCAGGTCGTCGACGGCGACCAGATCCTTGCGGTGCTCGCGGTAGCCCTCCAAGAGCGGGGCGAGCTGACCCGGGACACGGTCGCCGCGACCGTCATGACCAACCTCGGCTTCCACCAGGCCATGGCCGCGCACGGCATCCGGGTCGCCGAAACCGCGGTCGGCGACCGCTACGTCCTGGAACGGATGCGGGCGGAGGGGCTCGCGCTGGGCGGCGAGCAGTCCGGCCACGTCATCCTGGCCGACCACGCCACCGCCGGCGACGGCATCCTGACGGGCCTGCACCTGCTGGCCCGGATCGCGCAGACCCAACGGTCGCTGGCCGACCTCGCCGGTGTCATGCGGCGGCTCCCGCAGGTGCTCGTCAACGTGCCGGTCGCCGACAAGGCTGCAGCGCTCGCCGCCCTCGAGCCGTTGGTGGCAACGGCGTCGAGCGACCTCGGCAGCGACGGCAGAGTGCTCGTGCGGGCGAGTGGCACCGAGCCGCTGGTGCGAGTGATGGTCGAGGCGACCACGATGGAGCGCGCCGAGCGGGTCGCCGAGTCGCTCGCGGCAACGATCCGCTCCTGAGTCGCGGGCGAGTCCCGTCAGGCCTGCGCCGCCGCCGCGCGCATGGCGTCGATGTCGATCTTGCCCATCGTGAGCATCGCCTGCATCGCGGCCTGCGCCTTCTTGGGGTCGGGGTCACCGAGCAGCTCCGGCAGTGCGGCGGGCACGACCTGCCAGGACACGCCGTACTTGTCCTTCAGCCAGCCACACTGACTCGGCTCGCCACCCTCCGTCAGAGCGTCCCAGAAGTGGTCCACCTCCGCCGCTGTCTCACAGTGGATCTGGAACGAGACGGACTCGTTGAACTGGAACTCGGGGCCGCCGTTGAGGGCGACGAACTCCTGGCCGTCGAGCTCGAAGGACACCGTCATGACCATGCCCGCCGGTCGCGGGCCCGCGTCGCCGTATCGGGACACGTCCAGGATCCTGGAGTTCTTGAACAGCGCCGTGTAGAAGTTCGCCGCCTCTTCGCCTTCGGTGTCGAACCACAAACAGGGCGTGACCTTACCCATGAAGCCGCTCCTCCTCGTGTCTGCCGACCGCTGCGTCGACCGTCCGTTCTAGAGACGCCCGCGGCCACGGAAACTCATCGCTCACCGTGCCTTCCCGTACCCTCGCAGCATGTGCGGCATCGTCGGCTACGTCGGTGAGCAACCCGCCTTGGATGTCGTCCTCGAGGGTTTACGGCGGCTGGAGTACCGAGGCTACGACTCGGCCGGAGTCGCCGTGCTCGACCCGTCCGGCGGCGGCGCTCTGACCGTCGTACGCCGGGCCGGCAAGCTCGCGAACCTCGAAGCGGCGCTCGCCGGCCGCGACATATCCGGCACGCTTGGCATCGGTCACACCCGCTGGGCCACGCACGGCGCACCCACCGACCGCAACGCGCACCCGCATGTCGACTGCACCGGCGCGATCGCGATCGTGCACAACGGCACCATCGAGAACTTCGCCGAGCTGCGCGAGGGCCTCGAGATGCGCGGGCACGAGCTGACCAGCGACACCGACACCGAGGCCGTTGCGCACCTCATCGAGGAGCGCTACGCCGGGGATCTCCCAGCCGCCGTCCGCAGCGTGTGCGCGGAGCTCGACGGCTCGTTCGTGCTGGTGGTCACGCATCGCGAGCAACCCGACCTCGTCGTCGGGGCCCGCCGTAACCTTCCTCTCGTCGTCGGCATCGGTGACGGCGAGAACTTCCTGGCCAGCGATGTCACCGCCTTCATCGCCCACACCCGGGAGGCGCGCGCGCTCGACCAGGACCAGGTCGTCGAGCTGCGGCGCAGCGGCGTCCGGGTGACCGACCTCGACGGTGCGGAGGTCGAAGGCGAGACCTTCCACGTCGACTGGGACACCGCCGCCGCCGAGAAGGCCGGCTACGACTACTTCATGCTCAAGGAGATCCAGGAGCAGCCGGCCGCCGTGTCGGAGACGATCGGTGGCCGCATCGGCGCCGACGGCAGGTTGCGCCTCGACGAGCTGTCGATCAGCGACGAGGACGTTCGCGGCTTCGAGAAGGTCTTCATCGTCGCGTGCGGCTCGTCCTACCACTCGGGCCTGGTCGGCAAGTATGCGATCGAGCGCTGGTGCCGACTGTCCGTCGAGGTCGAGATGGGGAGCGAGTTCCGCTACCGCGACCCGGTGCTCGACCGGCACACGCTCGTCATCGCGGTGTCGCAGAGCGGCGAGACCGCCGACACGCTCGAAGCGGTGCGGCACGCGCGCCAGCAGCGGGCCTGGGTGATGGCCATCACCAACACCGTCGGGTCGTCGATCGCCCGGGAGAGCGACGCAGTCTTCTACACCCGAGGCGGTCCCGAGATCGCCGTCGCGTCGACCAAGGCGGTCATGACGCAGCTCTCCGCCGTCTACCTCGTCGGCCTCTACCTCGCGCAGGTGCGCGGCACCCGGGACAGCGACGAGGTGCGTTCGCACTTCCACGACCTCGCCACCATCCCGGCACTCATCACCGAGGTGCTGAGTCGCATGGACGGCACGCGCAAGCTGGCCCGCGACCTTTCCGGTGAGGAGCGGGTGCTCTTCCTCGGTCGCCACATCGGCTATCCGATGGCGCTGGAAGGCGCGCTGAAGCTGAAGGAGCTCGCCTACGTGTCGGCGGAAGGCATGCCGGCCGGTGAGATCAAGCACGGTCCGATCGCGTTGATCGACAAGGGCACACCGGTCGTGGTGCTCGCGACCCGGCACGCGCTGCAACCCAAGCTCGTCACCAACATCCAGGAGATCCGCGCGCGGGGTGCGCGGACCATCGTCGTCGCGACCGATGGTGACGAGAGCGTCACGCCTTACGCCGACCACCTCATCCGCCTGCCTGACACCAAGTCACTGCTGTCGCCGATGCTGACGCTGGTGCCCCTGCAGGTGTTCGCCGCCGAGTTCGCGATGGCCCGCGGGCTGGACGTCGATCAACCGCGCAACCTCGCCAAGTCCGTCACCGTCGAGTAACCACTCCTGACGTGAGCATCGTGGGCATCGGCGTCGACGTCGTCGACGTAGCCCGCTTCGAGAAGTCACTCACGCGCACCCCGCGGCTTGCCGAACGGCTGTTCACCGACGCCGAGCGGGCGCTCCCGGTCGTCAGCCTGGCCGGGCGCTTCGCGGCCAAGGAGGCGCTGGCGAAGGCGATCGGAGCGCCGGGAGGCCTCGACTGGCACGACGCCGAGGTGGTCACCGCGGCTGACGGCCGCCCGTCGCTGCGCGTGTCAGGCACGGTGGCCGCCGCCGCCGAACACGCCGGGGTCGCCAGCTGGCACCTGTCGCTGTCGCACGACGGCGGCATGGCCGTCGCGATGGTGGTGGCGGAGTCATGAGGGCGGCCTACGACGCCGCGACGATCCGGGCGGCGGAGGAGCCGTTGCTCGCGTCGCTGCCGGACGGCACCCTCATGCAACGGGCCGCGACGGCCCTGACCCGGCGATGCGCGGCGATGCTCGGCCAGGTCTATGGCGCCCGGGTCGTCGTCCTCGCGGGCAGTGGCAACAACGGTGGCGACGGGCTTTACGCCGGCGCGCGGCTCGCCGGCCGCGGTGCCCGGGTGGACGCGATCCTGACAGGTGCTGACGCCCACCCGGCCGGTCTGCATGCGTTGCACGCCGCCGGTGGCCGCAGTGCAGCGGCCGGGACCGACGACGACACGCGGCTGCTCGGTGCTGCCGACCTCGTCATCGACGCGATGGTGGGCATCGGCGGGCATGGCGGGCTCCGCGAGCCCCAGGCCCGGCTCGCCGGGCTGCTCGCGCTGAACACTGCCGTCGTCGTCGCCGTCGACGTGCCGAGCGGCGTCGACGCGTCCACCGGAGTGGTCGACGGCTGCGCGGTGCGCGCCGACGTGACAGTGACGTTCGGTGCACTGAAGACCGGTCTTGTCGTCGCGCCCGGCGCTGAGCACGCCGGTGCGATCGACGTTGTCGACATCGGCCTGTCCCTGCCGCGACCCACGACGACCCTGCTCGATGCCGCCGACGTCGCAACGATGGTGCCGGAGCCAACGGGTGAGACCGACAAATACCGCCGCGGCGTCGTCGGAGTCGTCGCCGGCAGCGACGTCTACACCGGAGCCGCGGTCCTCGCCGTCGGCGGCGCTCTCGCCGCCGGCGCCGGCATGGTGCGTTTCGCCGGCGTCACCCCCGCGGCCGACGTGGTCCGCGCGCGATGGCCCGAGGCGGTGGTCACCGCCGTCGATCCCGGTGACGGTGCGGCTGTGATCGGCGCCGGCCGGGTGCAGGCATGGGTCGTCGGCTCGGGCCTCGGCACCGGTGCCGACGCGGCGGCCGTCGTCCGTGCCGTGCTTGGCACCGACATGCCGGTCCTCGTCGACGCCGACGCGATCACCGTGGTCGCGGAGCATCCGGGCTGGGTGCGCGACCGTGCCGCACCGACGGTGCTGACTCCGCACGCCGGCGAGTTCGCCCGGTTGGCCGGCGTCGATCGCGCCGGCGTGGAGGCGCGGCGCCTCGACCACGTCTGCCGGCTCGCGGCCGACCTCCAGGCGACGATCGCGTTGAAGGGCTCCACCACCGTCATCGCCGACGGGTCGGGCGAGGTGCGCGTCAACACCGCGGACACGCCATATCTGGCAACTGCAGGCAGTGGCGACGTGCTGTCCGGCATCGCCGGCGCACTCCTGGCGGGCGGCCTGTCGGCACTCGACGCGGCGTCGGCGGGAGCGTTCCTGCACGGCATGGCCGGCCTCGTTGCGATCGGGGCGCCGGCAGCACCGATCACGGCGATGGACCTGGTGGCGCACCTGCCAGCGGCGATCCGCGCCGTCCGCGGCTGAGACAATCCCCGCATGGACCGGTTCGGCGCGTATGTCGATCTCGACGCGATCCGCGGCAACGTGGACACCTTGAGTCGCCACGCCGGCGACGCGTCCGTCATGGCGGTGGTCAAGGCCGACGGTTACGGGCACGGTCTGCTGCCGTCCGCCCGCGCCGCGCTCGACGGCGGTGCCGGCTGGCTCGGGGTCGCCTTCATCGAGGAGGCGCTGGCACTTCGGGCCGCGGGGCTTTCGGCTCCCGTACTCGCCTGGTTGATCGCCCCGGGCGAGGACCTCGGCCCGGCACTCGCCGCCGACATCGACATCAGCGTCAGCGCGACCTGGGCCTTGGACGCCGTGGCCGCTGCCGCGGCATCGACGGGTCGTCCGGCCCGCGTGCATCTGAAGGTAGACACCGGTCTCGGTCGCGCGGGCGCGACGGAGGCGGACTGGCCGCAGCTCACCGAGTCCGCCGCGAAGCTCGAGGCGGAGGGCAGCATTGCGGTCGTCGGCGTCTGGTCGCACCTCGCCTACGCCGATGCGCCCGGACATCCGACGATCGCGCGCCAACGATCGGCGTTCGAGGAGGGGCTCGCGGTCGCTGCCCGCGCCGGCCTCCGGCCGCAGGTGCGCCACCTGGCCAACTCCGCGGCCACGCTGGCGTTGCCCGACACCCATTACGACCTCGTCCGGCCGGGCGTCGCGGTCTACGGCTTGTCGCCGGGACCGGACGTGGGAGCGGCACGCGGGCTCGGGCTCCGTCCCGCCATGTCCTTACGAGCCCGGATTGCCCTGGTCAAGGAGGTGCGCGCGGGGCAAGGCGTCTCCTACGGGCATCGCTACACAACGCAGACGGCCACGACGCTGGCGCTCATCCCGTTGGGTTACGCCGACGGGATCCCGCGGCAGGCGACCAACGTCGGGCCGGTGCAGATCGGGGGCCGGCGCTTCACCGTGAGTGGCACGGTGTGCATGGACCAGTTCGTCGTCGATGTCGCGGACGCGCCGGTCGTCGCCGGTGACGAGGTCGTGCTGTTCGGCGCCGGTGACGACGGCGAGCCGACGGCCGACGACTGGGCCGCCGCGGTCGGCACCATCAACTACGAGATCGTGACGCGCATCGGCGCGCGGGTTCCTCGCTTCTACACCGGAGAACGCGCGTGAACCGCCGTCGGCTGGGCATAGCCGCCGCCGTTGTCGGCACTGTCGCGGCGGGGGCAGCAGCAGGTGTTGCGGTCGAGCGCCGGGTGGTGGGACGGGCCCGCAACCGCCCGGACCCTTACGCCGACGAGCCGTTCGGATCGCTGCACGGACGTGCGCAGGTCGTGGAGGCCGACGACGGAGTGCGACTGCATGTCGAGGTCGACGACGACCCGGCCGCCCCGGTCACCGTCGTGTTCATCCATGGTTTCACCCTGTCGATGGACTGCTGGCACTTCCAACGCCGCGACCTCGGTGACCTCGGGCGGCTGGTGTTCTATGACCAGCGAAGCCACGGGGCATCCGGTCGTTCGCCCCGCGAGCACGCGACGATCGACCAGCTCGGACGTGATCTGCTCGCCGTGCTCGATTCCGTTGCGCCGCAAGGCCCGATCGTGCTCGTGGGCCACTCGATGGGCGGGATGACGATCCTTGCGCTCGCTGACCGCCACCCTGAGCTGTTCGGCTCGCGGGTGGTCGGCGTCGGTCTCGTCGGGACCGCCGCGGGCGCGTTCGCCGAGACCATTCTGGGCATTCCCGGTGTGCTCGGCCGTGCCTTGCGTCCCGTTGCGCCTGGCGTGATCCGTGCGGCCAACCGGCGAGCGGATCTCATCGAACATGGACGGCGAGCGGGTGGCGATATCGCGTTCCTCATCACCCGCAAGCTCTCCTTCGGCGGTGACGCGCCGCCGTCCCTCGTCGAGCTCATGGAACGCATGTTGGCCGGCACGCCGATCGATGTGATGACGGAGTTCTTCGACACGTTCCTCGACCACGACAAGCTGGATGCGCTGCAGGCCTTGCGCGGTGTCGAGACGACGGTGCTGTGCGGTGAGCGCGACAAGCTCACGCCGCCGAAGAACAGTCACGAGATGGCCGAGGCACTTCCGGACGCCGAGCTGGTGATGGTGCCGCACGCCGGTCACATGGTGATGCTCGAGTGCCCGGCGCTGGTCAACGCCACGTTGCGTCGTCTCGTCAGTCGGGCGACGAGCGGCACGTCGCGAGCCCGATCGGCGTGAGCCCGCGCGCACCCGATCCCGCGGCGCTCGACGTCGCAACCGTCGCGGCGCGTTGCGCCGACCTCGACGAGATCGCCGATCATGCCCGTGGCTGCGTGGCGTGCGTCGACCTCGTCGCTAACCGCACGACCGTTGTGGCCGGCGACTTCCCGCCGGGCGCGCGACTGCTGCTCGTCGGCGAGGCGCCCGGCAGCCAGGAAGACGCCCTCGGGCGCCCGTTCATCGGCAAAGCCGGCCAGCTGCTCGACCGACTGCTCGACGAGGTCGGCCTCAGCCGCGCCGGCGTCGCCGTCGCCAACGTGCTGAAATGCCGCCCGCCGGCCAACCGTGCACCGACCCGCGCCGAGACAACGCGCTGTCGTGGCTGGCTCGACCGGCAGGTGGCGGTGCTGGACCCGCCGCTCGTGGTCACCCTGGGAGGCACCGCGCTCGGCTGGGCACTGGGGCACGGCGTACGGCTGATGGACATGCGCGGCCGCGTGCACGAGTGGGCCGGCCGGCGGTTGATCGTGACCTACCACCCGTCGGCGGCGATTCGTTTCGGCCCGGCCGGCGCACCGATGGCAGCGTTGCGTGACGATCTTCGGCTCGCGGCGGAGACCCTGTGCACGAGCTGACGGTGCCGACGGCGGAGGACATGAAGTCCTTCGGTCGACGACTTGCCGGCGAGCTGCGGGCCGGTGACCTCGTCGTCCTCACCGGCGACCTCGGAGCCGGGAAGACGACGCTCGTGCAGGGCATCGCGACGGGCCTGGGAGTGCAAGGGCCAGTGCTGTCCCCGACATTCGTCATCGCCCGCAGCTATCGCGACGGGCGGCTTCCGCTCGTGCACGTCGACGCCTATCGCCTGGGCTCGCTGGTCGAAGTCGACGACCTCGACCTCGACGCCTCGGTCGAGGAGTCCGCAACCGTCGTCGAGTGGGGTGCCGGCCTGGTCGAACAGCTAGCAGCCGACCGGTTGGAGGTGCGCATCCTGCGCTCTGTTGACGAGAACGACGAGACCCGGCGGGTCACCGTCTCGCCGCTGGGCGCGCGCTGGACGGGAGTGGCTATCGCTTGACCGCCCGTTGGCGCGCGTCGCGGGCGAGGTCGGGCACCAGCTGCATCCACTGCGCCGCCTCCGCGGCGTCACGGCACGGAGCCGACCCCGGGAACCGATGACCTGCCGTGTCGGCGTGGACAGTCGCGAGACCCAGCGCCCGCGACACCGGACCTTGGGTCCAGCGCACACTCTGCATCTTCGCCAGCGGTACGACGACAACGCAGCGGCGTAGACGACCGGTGACACAGACCATGTATGCGTCGTCGTGCCATGCGTGCAGGTTGTGCCGCATCAACGGAGCTCGCCATCCCGCCCGGCGCGGCACCTGGCTTCCCGGCGGCGGTGTCACCGACGCGCCGGGCAGCACCCGGGACAGCAGCCAGCCGGCCTCTTCGGCACTGCCGACCGGCAGCAACGCCCGGGTGCTGGCACCGGCCTCGCGTTCTGCCCGGTCCCGGTCGCGGCGACGGGCGACGTCGATCTCCAGCCGCACCCACTTCGGCCCCCGCCACAACAGTGGCTCGACCCACCGGACCGCCTGCGCGCGGCCATAGGGGATCGTCTCCGCCCGCGTCTGCAACAGGCCGGCCTTGAGCCGCAGCCCGTCCGGGGCCTCCGCGATCGTGAAGTCCCACTCGGCCCCGATCTTGCGCGCCAGGCCCAGGGCGAGGGCGACCGCGAGTGCGATCGCGCTCCCGCCCAACGCCGCGCCTGCGGTCGGGTTCACGGCGAGCAGCGCGAGTGCACCGACCACGATCGCGACCAGGACGAGCGGTCCGGGGGCGAGCAGGTTCGCGCGGACGATGCGTCCGGCGGCAACGGAGAGCACCGGCCGTTCGGCAGGTTCGGGGGTGTCTCCCTCCAGACCGTGCGCCAGGGCCAGCAGCCGGGCGCGGACGTCGGCGGCGTGGTCCTCGGTCAGATAGGCGAGCCGGGTCCGGCCACTGCCCTGTCCGGCCACGACGATGCGGACCTCGGCCAGGCCGAGCATGCGGGCCAGCAGCGGCCGCACGACGTCGACGGCCTGCAGCCGGGTGAGCGGCACGCGCAGCGACTCCCGCCGGATCCAGCCGGTCTCGATCTGCAGCTCGCCGTTGTGGATCCGCCACCGCGTCACCAGCCACGAGATCGTGCCCGCAATGGCAGCGAGGCCGACGGCGCCCAGGTCGAACCACGCGTTCGAGTGCTGTCCCGGCATCAGCTGACGGGTGCCGACGACGCTGCCCAGGGCGACGACCGCGCGTGACGACCGCAGCAGCGGAGACAGCTTGTGCAGCCGAGCCCACTCCGACGGCAGCCCCGGGTCGAGAGTCACAGACCAGCAGCCCGGGACTCGCCCAGCGCGGCCAGCCGGTCGCGCAGCCGTTGTGCTTCATCAGCGGACAGCCCGGGGATGCGGGCGTCGGTCGCCGCCGCGGCGGTGTGGAGCTGCACGGTCGACAGCCGGAACACGCGGTCGACCGGCCCCGCGGTGACATCCACGAACTGCATCCGGCCGTAGGGCACCACCGACAGCCGGCGGACGAGCACGCCTCGCCGGACCAGCAGGTCGTCGGCGCGTTCGGCATACCCCCAGGCGCGATAGCGCCCGCGGAGCACCAGCCAAACCGTTGTCGCTGCAGCCAGGACGCACCCAACGGACACCAGCGCGGCCGTCGTACCGGCGGTGAGTCCGAAGCTCAGCCCGAGGACGAGGAGAAGGACCGCGGTGGTGAGCAGCAGCACCGCCTGCCGGGCCGACCACATCCGCGGCGAAGGGTGAAGCCAGGTCACGTCCGGTGGTGAGGGGACGTCGGGCTGCACGGATGCTTCCTATCGCACGTTGCCCTTCTGGGGGCGGGACCGCACGATGGAGGCATGACCGGATCCGGTGTCCTCATCAGCTACGACGGTGACTTCGCAACGATCACCATGAACCGTCCTGAGCGGCGCAACGCACTGTCCCTCGAGATGCTGCGCGCGTTGATCGCGGCGTTCGAGGAGGTGGCCGGCTCCGAGGCCCTCGGCATCGTGCTGGCGGGCAACGGCCCGGTGTTCTCCGCCGGTCACGACTTCGCGGAGGTCGGCGGTGCCGACCTCGAGTCCGTCCGGACGTTGCTGACGACCTGCACCGAGCTGATGTCACTGATGCAGCGCGTCCCGCAACCGGTGGTGGCGCGCGTGCATGCGCTGGCCACCGCCGCCGGTTGCCAGCTCGTCGCGGCGGCCGACTTGGCGGTCGCGGCGGAGAGCGCCGGCTTCGCGGCGCCGGGCGGCAAGGGCGGCTGGTTCTGCCACACCCCGATGGTGGCGATCGGGCGCACCATCAGTCGTAAACACTCGTTCGAGCTCGCCCTGTCCGGCGACGTGATCGATGCGCGGACGGCCGCGGCGTGGGGCCTGGTCAACGAGGTCGTCGCCGACGACCAGCTCGACGCGGCGGTGCTCGCTCTGCTCGGCCGCGTCACCCGCGGCAGCGCCGAGAGCAAGGCAATCGGCAAGCAGGCGCTCTACAACCAGCTGTCGCTGGGTCAACGCGAGGCCTACGACTACGCCACCGAGGTCATGGCAGGGACGAGCCAGCATCCCGACGCGCAGGAGGGCATCCGCGCGTTCCTCGACAAGCGACCGCCGAAGTGGCTGAAGGGCCGGCGCTGACTCCGCGCACTAACCTGGTCGCTCGTGCTCGTCCTGGCCTTCGACACCTCCACACCGACGGTGTCCGTGGCGCTGGCCGAAGACAGCCGGGTTCTGAGCGAGCGGAACGTGCACGCCGCCAACCGGCATGGCGAGCTGCTGATGCCACTCATCGACGAGGTGCTCGGTGCGGTCGGCGTAACGGCCGCTGACCTCGCCGCGGTTGCGGTGGGCCTCGGTCCCGGTCCGTTCACCGGGCTGCGGGTCGGCATCGTGACAGCTGCCGCGCTCAGTGACGCGTTGGGTGTCCATGCATACGGCGTCTGCTCGCTCGGTCTCGTCGTCTATGGAGATGGTGAGCGCGACTACGTCGTCATGACGGATGCCCGCCGCCGCCGCGTCTACTGGGCTCACTACTCCGCCACCGAGCATCTGCTCGGTGGACCCGAGCTCGACACCCCTCAGTCGCTCGCCGATCGCTTCGCGGTCGGGCGACCGCTGCTTGTGGGTGACGGCGCCGAGCTGTATCGCGACACCTTTGCCGGCTTCGAGGTCGTGGCAGGTCATCCGCAGGCGAGCCGGCTGGCCGCCGAGGTCGCCCCTCGAGTGCGCCGGGGGGATCCGTCCGACGCCCTCGAGCCGCTGTATCTGCGCCGCCCGGACGCCCGGCCGCCGGGGCCGCCGAAGTCGGTGACGCCGGCGTGAGCGTCACCCTGCGGACGATGCGTTGGTGGGACATCGAGCCGGTGCTGCGGCTGGAGCGGGTGCTGTTCGTCGAAGACGCGTGGAGCGACACGATGTTCTGGTCGGAGCTCGCCGAACGCGAGTCGCGGCACTACATCGTTGCCGTCGACGGTGACGACGTCGTCGGTTACGCCGGCCTGTGTGCCTACGCCGCCGAGGCTTACGTGCAGACCATCGCCGTCGACCCGGCCCGACAGGCACAGGGGATCGGTACGACGCTGCTGACGACGTTGCTCGACGAGTCACGGCAGCGGGGCTGCGCGCATGTCGACCTCGAGGTGCGTGCCGACAACAACGGCGCCATCGCCCTCTATGAACGACACGGCTTCCGCCGGATCGGCGTGCGCCGGCGCTACTACCAACCCAGCGGCACCGACGCAGTGGTCATGCGCCGGGATGCCACCGCCGGAGAGCGGCGATGACCGAACCGATCGTGCTCGGCATCGAGACCTCGTGCGACGAGACCGGGGTCGGCATCGTGCGCGGACGTGAGCTGCTCGCGGACGCTCTCGCGTCCAGCGTCGAGGAGCACGCACGGTTCGGCGGCGTCGTACCCGAAGTCGCGAGCCGCGCGCACCTCGAGGCGATGGTCCCGACCGTGCACCGCGCACTCGACCAGGCGCAGCTGCGGATCAGCGACATCGACGCGATCGCCGTTACCGCGGGGCCGGGGCTCGCCGGCGCGCTGCTCGTCGGGGTGGCCGCGGCCAAGGCCTACGCGCTCGCGCTCGGCAAGCCGCTGTATGGCGTCAACCATCTCGCCGCACACGTCGCCGTCGACCGGTTGGCGCACGGCGACCTGCCCGAGCCGTGCGTCGCGATGCTGGTGTCCGGTGGTCACTCGTCGCTGCTGCTCGTGCCGGACGTGACGGGCGCGGTGCATCCCCTCGGCCAGACGATCGACGACGCCGCCGGCGAGGCGTTCGACAAAGTTGCACGCGTGCTCGGGCTTCCGTTTCCCGGCGGCCCGCACATCGACCGGGTGTCGGCCGATGGCGACGCCACGAGCATCGACTTCCCCCGCGGAGTGGTGCGGGACGCGCCCTACTCCTTCACGTTCAGCGGACTCAAGACGGCTGTGGCGCGTTGGGTCGAGGCACGGCAACGGAACGGCGAGACGGTGCCGCTGGCCGACGTCGCCGCGTCGTTCCAGGAGGCGGTCGTCGATGTGCTGACCCGGCGCGCGGTGCTCGCCTGCCGGGATCATGGTGTCGACCATCTCGTGATCGGCGGCGGCGTCGCAGCGAACAGCCGGCTCCGCGCGGTGGCCACAGAGCGTTGTGAGGCCGCGAGCATCGCACTGCGCATGCCCCCGCCGAGGCTGTGCACCGACAACGGCGCGATGGTCGCCGCCCTGGGTGTGCTCCTCGTCGAACGGGGTGTCGATCCGTCCCCGCTGGACCTGCCTGCGGACCCGGCCTTGTCCCTCACCTAGGGGCGGATGATGAGATCGTCGGATGGACACATCACTCATCGCAGAGACGTTGTATTTCGCCGGCCACGGCGGTGACCAGATCGAGGCCTACGCCGCCCGCCCGCTGACCGAGGGCCGGCGCGGCGGAGTCGTCCTCATCCATCACCTGCCCGGCTATGACCGCGAGACCAAGGAGTTCGCGCGGCGCTTCGCCGACGCCGGCTACGACGCAGTCTGTCCCAACCTCTACAGCCGCGTTGGCGTCGACATCAGCCCCGATGACGCGGCCGCTGCAGTCCGGGCCGAAGGCGGAGTTTCCGACGAGCAGGTCATGGGCGACGTCGCCGCTTCCCTTGCCTACCTGCGCGGCCTCGACTCCAACAACGGCAAGGTGGGCACCATCGGGCACTGTTCAGGCGGCCGGCAGAACTACCTCGTCGCCGCGACGCTGCCGACCGACGCAGCAGTCATCTGCTATCCCGGGCTCATCGTCGGAGAGTCACCGCCGCAGCTGCCGACGATGGTGCCCTTGATCGACCACACCCCGCAGATCGCCTGCCCGATCCTCGGACTGTTCGGCAACGACGACCAGTTCCCCACTCCCGCCCAGGTCGACGAGATCGAGCACGCCCTGCGGGAGGCCGGCAAGGACTACGAGTTCCACCGCTACGACGGTGCCGGCCATGGCTTCTTCTCCCCGGACAAGACGTCCTACCGGGTCGAGGCCGTCCTGGATGGCTGGGACCGCATCTGGACGTTCTTCGCCAAGAACCTCGTCGGCTGACCCGGTGTGCACCTACGAGACCGAGACGCTGTCCGTGACGGGCAGCGCCAAGGGGCCGTCCGGCTGGTTTCGCGCGACCGACGCGAGCGTCTACTTCGACCACCCCGTGCACGCGCTGGACGACCACACGTTGAACGTCGACATCCGGCGCCCGGCCGACGGACCCGCCGCGCGCGTCGCACTGGAGCTGACCGCCGACTCCGCGCGTGAGCTCGCGGAAGCCATCCTGCGCATCTTGGGCGAACCGGGCAGGAGGTCGCATTCCGGCGTCGAATCCTCGCGGTGACACCACAAGGGGAGTGGGAGACCGTGATGAACCGACGCGCCACTGTTGCCACCGTTGCCGTTCTCGCTGTCGGCGCGGCGGGTCT
Organism: Frankiaceae bacterium; assembly: GCA_030840545.1. Lineage (GTDB taxonomy): Bacteria > Actinomycetota > Actinomycetes > JAFAQI01 > JAFAQI01 > JAFAQI01. The sequence goes on from JAVEEH010000022.1 coordinate 22,075, forward strand.
CGCGCCTGCACTGGCCGCCACCGGCAAGGCGAAGCCCAAGCCTTTGAAGGGCACCTGGTCCTACACCGACTTCACACCGGATCCCACCATCACGGTGATGAACTCGGCCAAGAGCCTGACCCCGCACTGCAACGGCGACGTCCCGGCCGGCCCGACGGACGTGACCAAGCACGCGATCAAGGTCGCCGGCCGCGGCACGCTCACGGTCGAGGGCACCAACACCGGCGACTGGGCCATGGAGGTCCGCGACGCCAAGGGCAACCAGCTGACCGCCTCCGACGGAGGCCTGCCGCAGGACCAGGAAGGCGTGCTGCTCCCGCTGACCAAGGCCGGCACCTACTCGGTGATCTTCTGCAACCTCACGGGCGCGCCCACCGCGTCGGCGAAGTACACCTACGTCTATCGCTGACCGACCCCGGATTGACGGCCCGGCCGGGCCCGGCGTACCTTGGCACTCGGCACCCGAGAGTGCCAGGAAGCACCTCGCCTGACCCCCGCGACGGCAGGCGCGTGGCTTCCCGCAAGGCGTCCATTGAGAGCGAAAGTTTGTGGGAGGCAGGTCGTGACCACGGCCACGAAGGTCAACATCAAGCCGCTCGAGGACCGCATCGTTGTGACGGTTCTGGAGTCCGAGCAGACCACGGCGTCGGGCATCGTCATCCCCGACACCGCCAAGGAGAAGCCGCAGGAGGGCACGGTCCTCGCAGTCGGCCCCGGCCGGTTCGAAGACGGCCAGCGACTGCCCATGGACATCAAGGAGGGTGACACCGTCATCTTCTCGAAGTACGGCGGCACCGAGATCAAGTACGGCGCCGACGAGTACCTCATCCTGTCGGCCCGCGACGTCCTCGCGGTCGTCAACAAGTAGCGCACGACAAGCAGTCGGCAAACGGCCCGGGGCTTCGGCCTCGGGCCGTTTGTTGCGTTAGCACTCCCCGGGCTAGAGTGCTAGTCATGTCGAAGATTCTGCTTTTCCACTCGGATGCCCGCGACGCTTTGCAGCGCGGCGTCGACAAGCTCGCCGACACCGTCAAGGTCACGCTCGGCCCCAAGGGCCGCAACGTCGTGATCGACAAGAAGTGGGGCGCGCCGACGATCACCAACGACGGCGTGACCATCGCCAAGGAGGTCGAGCTCGAAGACCCCTACGAGAACATGGGGGCCCAGCTCGCCAAAGAGGTCGCGACCAAGACCAACGACGTGGCCGGCGACGGCACGACGACGGCGACCGTGCTCGCCCAGGCCATGGTGCGTGAAGGCATCCGCAACGTGGCCGCCGGTGCGCAGCCGCTCGCTCTCAAGCGCGGCATCGACGCGGCGGTCGAGGTCGTCAACGACCGTTTGCTGGAGATCGCCCGTGAGGTCGGCGACCAGTCCGAGGTCGCTCAGGTCGCCGCGATCTCGGCCCAGGACCCCAAGATCGGTGAGCTGATCGCCGAGGCTTTCAGCAAGGTCGGCAAGGACGGCGTCATCACCGTCGAAGAGGCCCAGACGATGGGCCTCGAGCTCGAGTTCGCCGAGGGCATGCAGTTCGACAAGGGCTACATCTCGCCCTACTTCGTCACCGACGCCGAGCGCATGGAGGCGGTCCTCGACGACCCCTACATCCTGCTGTTGCAGGGCAAGATCTCGTCGATCAACGACCTCCTGCCGCTGCTCGAGAAGGTCATCCAGGCCGGCAAGCCGCTGTTCATCGTTGCCGAAGACGTCGAGGGCGAGGCGCTCTCCACCCTCGTCGTCAACAAGATCCGTGGCACCTTCACCGCAGTCGCGGTCAAGGCCCCCGGCTTCGGTGACAGGCGCAAGGCGATGCTCCAGGACATGGCAGTGCTCACCGGCGGCCAGGTTGTCGCCGAGGAGGTCGGCCTGTCGCTCGCCACGGTCGGTGTCGAGGTGCTCGGCCGGGCCCGGCGTGTGACGGTGACCAAGGACACGACCACGATCGTCGACGGCGGCGGTGAGGCGTCCGCCATCTCTGACCGCATCCGCCAGATCCGGGCCGAGATCGAGTCGACCGACTCGGACTGGGATCGCGAGAAGCTGCAGGAGCGCCTCGCCAAGCTCTCCGGCGGTGTCGGCGTCATCCGTGTGGGCGCGGCCACTGAGGTCGAGCTCAAGGAGAAGAAGCACCGGCTCGAGGACGCGATCTCGGCGACGCGTGCGGCGATCGAAGAAGGCATCGTCCCCGGCGGCGGGACCGCGCTGGTGTCCGTCATCAGCGCGCTCGACGGCGACTGCGGGATGTCGGGCGACGAAGCGACCGGCGTCAACATCGTGCGCACCGCGCTCGTGGAGCCGTTGCGCTGGATCGCCCAGAACGCCGGCCTCGAGGGCCGCGTCGCCGTCAACCGGGCCCGCGAGCTCGGTGCCGACGGCGACACCAACCAGGGCCTGAACGCCGCGACCGGCGAGTACGGCGACCTGGTCGCCCAGGGC
>JAVEEH010000024.1 GCA_030840545.1 Frankiaceae bacterium
GGCACGACGATGCGCGTCGTGGCCGAGGTCTTGCTCTGCTTGGTTGCCATTCTCACGCTCAATGCTAGCCGGAAGGGACGCCGCGGACACGAGTCCGGCAATCCGGGCGAACCGACCGGGTGCGACCAGTTGCGCGCGTCAGCCGGGGGGCCAGCCCATCGACCGGCCGCCGAGCACATGCAGGTGCGCGTGGAACACCGTCTGGTGCGCGGCCGCGCCGGTGTTGGCGACCAAGCGGTAGCCCTCCTCGGCAATGCCCTCGACCGCCGCCACCTCGCCGGCCAGCTGGACCATCTTGACCAGGTCGTCCGGCGCCGCGGCCGCCACCTCCACGAGGTTGGCGTGATGGGCCCGCGGGATCACCAACGAGTGCTTGGGTGCCACCGGCGTGATGTCCCGGAAGGCGATCGCGGCCTCGTTCTCCGCGACGACGTCCGCGGGGATCTCGCCGGCCACGATCCGGCAGAACAAGCAATCCGACATACCGCCACCTAACCACCCGGCAGCCCGCCCGAGGAGTTTGGGCGCGTCGGTAAACCACCCGGCCGGGGTGGGCGTCGTACGGTCGTGCTGGAAAGCGTCATCGGTGACCCTAGGGGGCGGTACGTGGACGCCCCGACGCGTGTTGACGCCGGTCGCGACGCCGACGAAGCGCTCGTCGCCCTCTACACGGCCCACTACCGCTCACTGGTGCGGATGGCCGCGCTGCTGCTGCGAGACACGGCCGCCGCCGAAGACGTCGTGCAGGACGCGTTCATCGCGATGCACGGCTCGTGGCGTCGGCTGCGCGACACCGACAAGGCGCTCGCCTACCTGCGCCAGGCCGTCATCAACCGCGCCCGCTCCCGGTTGCGGCACCTCAAGGTCGTCGACCGCAAGGCGCCCGCGCCGATGCCCGACGCCGCCAGTGCCGAGTACGGCGCCATGCGTTCCCTCGAGCGGGCCGAGGTCCTGCAGGCGCTCGGCCGTCTCCCGCATCGCCAGCGCGAGGTCCTCGTGCTGCGCTACTACTCCGATCTCTCAGAAGCCCAGATCGCCGAGACGATGGGCATCAGTCAAGGCGCTGTGAAGAGCCACGCATCTCGTGGCATCGCTGCCCTGCGCGACAACCTGGAGTCAGTGTCATGAGCCCCAACCGCGACATGAACGACGACCGGGACGCCCGGATCGAAGAGCTGCTGCGCAGCTCGTTGCACGAGGAGGCGGACACCGTGGTCCCTGCCGGTGATGGTCTGTCCAAGATCCAGCGTCGCGTCAGCGCCGGCCGCGCCCGGCAGCGTTGGCTTCGCCCATCGCTCGCGCTCGGGTCCGCGGCCGTGGTCGTTGCAGCCGGTCTCGGCGTCTACACCCTCACGAACAACACGAACGGCAACGACCGCCTCGACACCGCCAACTCCGGCAGCCCGACCCCGCCGGCGAGCGATTCGCCGTCGCCCACTCCGAGTGAGACGACGGTGCCCGTCGCCGATCCGAAGTTCCCGAAGCTCGCGATCTTCCCGTTCACGAACGCTGCCGACGAGAAGACCTGGGAAAGCCAGTACGCCGCCGGCCACAGTCCGTGGGAGGCCGACGCCACAGCTGTCGCCACCGCGTGGGTCGACAACATCCTGCAGCAGCCGACGGTCAACCAGGTCATCCAGAAGAGCCCGACCCCCACCACCGCAGCCATCACCCTCGGCCGCGTCATCCAGGGTGGCTCGGCGACCCCGGTCTCGGTGACGACGGTGCAGCTGGTCAAGTTCGGCAACGCCTGGATCGTCGTCGGCGCCGACGACCCCAACAGCTTCCTGACGATCGCCTCTCCCGCCCCCGGCGCGCTGGCAAACTCGCCGCTGACGGTGACCGGTCCCGGCTTCGGTGCCGACGAGGCGGCTCAGGTCGACGTCCGCGATGCGACCACGCCGGCGTCGTACGGCGTCGGACACACCGGCTCGTTCGGCGCGGGTACGCCGACGTGGAGCGCGTCCGTGTCGTTCAGCCAGCCGACCGGGCCGGACGGTGTGCTCGTCGCTCTCGAACCTTCGGCGGTCGACGGCGGGCCGCAGCGCATCGTCGCCCAGCAGCTGCAGTTCGGCGAGGCGTCCGGCTCCTCGACGCCGCAGTATTTCTACGCCGTCAAGAACGGCCGGGTGACGAAGTTCCACTCCAGCGACGGATCGGCCGTCAGCTACCTCACCGACGCGCAGCCCGGTGGCGGCGCGAGCGACCCGCAGGTCAACGCGAATGGCGGGCTCGTCTACTTCCTCCAAGGTGCCGGCACCTGTGCCAACGCGCTGGAGTCCGTCACCACCGGCGGGTCCCACGCAGTGCAGAGCGTGGCCAGTCCGGACGCCGGCTACGTCATCGCGGGCTACAGCGTGCTGGACCCCAACGCTTCCGCTCAGGGCGGCGCGTCCCCGGCCGTCGCCTACTACGAGCAGGCGTGCGACTCGGCGGCAACAAGCCCACAGGCCAAGCTCGTGATGCGCAACTGGAGCGGCAACACCCACACTGTGAACTTCCCGTCGGAACCGCCGGCGATCCAGAACGACCCGGTGTGGGAGCAAGACGGCGTGCACGTCGATGCCTTCGAGCGGACCGGGAACAGCGGCTACATCGCGCGGTTCAACGCGACAAGCGGCTCGTCCCCGATGCCCCCGCAGGCGTGCCAGTTCCAAGGTTTCATGGCCGCCGTCACGGTCGATGGCACGGGACGACTTGTCGTGGCCACGCAGACCGGCAACTCCATCGAGGTTCTCCACTGTTCCTCGACGGGACAGCAGTCCGTGTTCACGATCCCGGGCAACAACTCGCCCAGCAGCGTCTCGGTCAGCGCCGACGGTGCCGTGCTCGTCAGCGATCAAGCCGGCGACGTGTGGCGGTGGGACGGCAGCGGTCAGCCAACCCAGCTGTCTCCGTCTGTCCCGCTGGACCGCGTGACCTGGTAGGCCACCCACCACCCACCTCCCCCGAGTTGTCAGACGCTGAGCACGCTCTGGCGTGCTGCGGGTCTGACAACTCGGGGCGGGCCGGGGGTTAGCGCCAGCGATGAGCGGCGCTGAGGACACTCAGCGCGGCGACACC
>JAVEEH010000046.1 GCA_030840545.1 Frankiaceae bacterium
CGCCGCCGCGACGGGCACCGTCGTACCGTTGGAGTCCCGACGGCGCAGCTGGCGGTCCCACCCCACCGCGGCCGGCCTGGGGGCGGCGGCCTCGGCCGCGGCCCTGATCACCGCCGTCGCGGTGGGCAGCACCCTGCACTCCCCGAAGCATCACGTCGGCACAAATTCCGGCGCCGGGATCAACCCGAACCGCGTCGAGGCCAACGCCGGCAACTTCCCGACGCAGATCAGTGACCAGACCTACACCCCGACCACGGCGAAGGATCTCCTGGCCGGGGTCGCGCAGGCCGGACTCGCTCAATCCGGAGCCGCCGGCCCGGCGGGAGTGCAGACGCCGATGACTGCAACGGCGAAGCAAAAAGTGCCCGCCGCGCTGCAGACGCTCTACTCCGACCACGCAGCCCTGCTTCGTTGCGCCGCGGCGTTGGCCGGCCCCAACTCGAGCGTCCCGATCGCCGTCGACTTCGGCTATTTCACCGACCCCGCCCAGCGCGCCTTGAAGGCGCCCGCGGTTGTCATCTTGCTGCCGGGGCCGGTGGGGAAGATCGACGCCTGGATCGTGGGGCCCAACTGCGCGACCGCAGCCGACAACAACTTCTACTTCTTCCAGCGCATCTCGCAGCCCTCCTAGGGGACCCGACCACGGCGACTCGGGGTGCTTCCGAAGAGCAACGGCCAGGCCAGCACCCCGCCGAGCGCGGCCAGGTAGGGCGGTCCGACCTGGTCGACCGGGTGCAGCGGGCTCAGCGGGAACAACCGGTAGGCGAGTGCAGTCCCGAGCAGCGCCGCCACCGCCGCGACTGCGAGCACCGCCCGGCGTTGGCGGACGTCCCGGGCGGCCGACGCGGCCGCCGTCGCCCAGGACGCGGCCAGGCCGACGAGGCCGGGGGCGAACAGCGACATCAGGTGGACCCCCACGTGCTGGGTCGCGACCCAACCCCCCGCCAGGGCGGCGGCGAGGCCGGCGAGGCCGGCCCGGGTGACCACTTCGAGCAGACCGGCCGGCCGGGCCCCACGGCGAGAGGTCACGCAGGCGGCACAACCCTGCTCGCCATGGATCGACGCGTCCGCACCGCAGCGATCCCGACCACATATCGGGCATCGGTCGGCGGCGAGCCGGGCCGGGTGGACCGCGCAACGAGCGTCGACACGCGGCGCCGAGGTCATGGCGGAAGCCTCGCACGGGAATCAGGATCCGTAGACTCGCGTTCCCGCCAGCGCACATGCAGCACGAACGTCGACGCAGCCGCAAACCTTGGGTGGTAGCAGTGAACGAGCCCGCCAACGACACCGCGATCCGCGACGTGATCATCGTCGGGTCGGGCCCGGCCGGTTACACCGCCGCGGTTTACACCGCCCGCGCCAACCTTGCACCCCTCGTCATCGAGGGCGTGCAGTACGGCGGGGCGCTCATGAACACCACCGAGGTCGAGAACTTTCCCGGTTTCGTCGACGGCGTGCAGGGTCCCGACCTCATGGACCACATGCGCAAGCAGGCTGAACGCTTCGGCGCGGAGCTCGTGAGCGACGACGCCACCGCGCTCGACCTCACGGGTGACATCAAGCGGGTCGTCGTCGGCGGCGAGACCTACCTGGCGCGCACGGTCATCCTCGCCATGGGTTCGGCGTACAAGATGCTCGGCCTGCCGAGCGAGGAGCGCCTGATGGGTCACGGCGTCTCCGCCTGTGCCACCTGTGACGGGTTCTTCTTCCGTGGTCAGGAGATCGGCGTCGTCGGCGGCGGTGACTCGGCGATGGAGGAGGCGACATTCCTGACCCGCTTCGCCGAGAAAGTGCACGTGCTGCATCGGCGGGACGCGTTCCGCGCCTCGAAGATCATGCAGGACCGGCTGTTCGCCAATGACAAGATCAACGTCCACTGGAACACCGTCGTCGAGGACGTCCTCGGGACCGACAAGGTCAGCGGCATCGCGCTGCGGAACACGGAGTCGGGGGAGGGCTCGACCCTCGATGTGACCGGGCTGTTCGTCGCGATCGGGCACAACCCGCGCAGCGACCTGGTCCGTGGTCAGGTGACTCTCGATGACGAGGGCTACGTCGTGGTCGACGCCCCGTCCACCCGGACCAACCTGGCCGGGGTGTTCGCCTGCGGCGACCTGGTCGACCACACCTACCGTCAGGCCATCACGGCCGCCGGCACCGGTTGCGCTGCCGCACTCGACGCCGAGCGCTACCTGGCCGACCGCGGGGAATGACGGCCAGACCCACTACGTTTCACCCGAGCAGACCTTCCAGAGGAGACATCATGGGCGCGGCCACCAAGACCGTCACAGACGCCACCTTCGACGTCGACGTGCTCGGCAGCGACAAGCCGGTGCTTGTCGACTTCTGGGCCGAGTGGTGCGGCCCGTGCAAGATGGTCGCCCCGGTGCTCGAGGAGATCGCCTCCGAACACGGTGACAAGCTGACCATCGCCAAGGTCAACATCGACGAGAACCCCGAGATCGCCCGGCGCTACCAGATCATGTCGATCCCGACCATGTCGGTCTTCGCCGGCGGCGAGGTCGTGAAGAGCATCGTCGGCGCGAAGCCGAAGGCCGCTCTCCTGCGTGACCTCGAGGACTACGTCTGACCCCTTGGGTCACTCAAGTCCCACCCGATCGGCCCGTTTCGCCACCCCCCAACGCGGCTACGATCCGCCGGTGCAGGTCTATCGCCTAGACGACCGCGGTCCGGTCGTCGTCGAGATACGCGACAAGCTCGCGCGACTCGGCCTGCTCCCGCCTGGCGCAGCGTCGACCGAGGTGTTCGACCAGGCGACCGACCGGGCGATCCGTGCCTTCCAGCAGCGACGCGGCCTGCGCGTCGACGGCGTGGTCGGCATGGAGACCTACCGAGCGCTCGACGAGGCGCACTGGCGTCTCGGTGATCGTTTGCTGTCGTTCACGGCAGGTCACCCTTACGTCGGCGATGACGTCGCCGTGCTTCAGCAGCGGCTGCTGGACATGGGTTTCGACCCGGGCCGCTGCGACGGCATCTTCGGCAAGCAGACCGAAGGCGCGCTGCGGGAGTTCCAGCGCAACGTGGGGCTGATGCCCGACGGCACCGTCGGGCCCAAGACCCTCAAGGCGCTCGACATGCTCCGGCGCACCGTCACCGGTGGCTCGCCCTCGGAGCTGCGCGAGGAGGAACGCCTCATGCGCGGTAGCAGCGTGCTCGCCGGCCGCTCCGTCCTTCTCGACCCGGGCCACGGCGGCGAGGACCTCGGCGCCTGTGCGCACGAGCTGGCCGAGTCGGAGGTCGCCTTCGATCTCGCGACCCGCATCGAAGGACGGCTCGGGCCACTGGGCGTCCAGACGCTGCTGACCCGCGGCGCGGACACCTGCCCCGACGACGTCGCGCGGGCGACCTTCGCCAACGACACCGGCGCGGACCTGCTCATCTCCCTCCACACCGACGCGGCGCAAAGCCCCCTCCCCTGCGGTACGGCGACGTACTTCTATGGCGCGGAGCTGCCGCATCGCGTCGTGAGCTCGGCCGTCGGGGAGCGGCTCGCGTCGCTGGTCCAGCGCGAGATCGTGGCGCGCACCGATCTCCTGGACTGCCGCACCCATCCCAAGGCCTGGCAGCTGCTGCGGATGACCCGGATGCCGGCGATCAGGCTCGACGTCGGCTATGTCACCAACGCCTACGACGCCGCGCGGCTGCGCTCCCCGGAGTTCCGCGACGCGGTCGCCGAAGCCGTCGTGGCAGCGGTGCAGCGCCTCTACCTGCCCTCGGACCGCGACATCGCGGAAGGCCAGTTCCGGATGCCTGCGCTCGCCGGCTGAGCCGGTCACACCGGGCGGAGCGCACCCTCTGGGCTCATCGACCCCAGCAGCCGCTCCAGCGCGACCTCCACGTCCTCCCGCCACGACGCCACGGTCTTGAGCTCGAGGCGCAGCCGGGGGAAGCGCGGGTGCGGCCGGACCGTCTTGAACCCGACCGCGAGCAGGTAGTCCGCCGGCAGGACGCAGTGCCCGGTGCCCTGCCATTGCGCGTCGCCGAACGCCTCGACGGCCTTGATGCCGCGCCGGGTCAGGTCCTTGGCGACCCCCTGGACCAGCATCCGGGCGAGCCCGCCACCGCCGAACTCCGCAATCACCTCAGCGGTCATGAGCAGGGCCGCGTCGGCACTCACCGGACTCGTCGGGAAGGCAACGGAACGCGGTGAGTACGCCGGCGGGGCGAACATCACGTAGCCGGCCGGGACCCCATCGACGTAGACGATCTTGCCGCAGCTGCCCCACTCGAGCAGCACAGCCGAGACCCAGGCTTCCTTCTCCAGCTCGGTGTCGCCGGTCTCGGCGGCGCGGGCACCGCCGACCGGGTCGAGCTCCCAGAACACACACCGGCGGCAGCGCCGCGGCAGGTCGTCGAGGTTGTCCAGGGTGATGTTGACCAATCGGCGGGTCATCAGCCGCCTTCCGCTGCGTCGCCTCCACGAGCCCGGCGAGGATCGTAACGCCCCGGCGACGTTCGCTCCAGCGCCTGAACCGGTGAAAATCGGCTCGCGCCCGGGTGCAGGGCGGCGGATAGGCTGCCGATCGTGGAGCTACGGCAGTCGGACAAGCTTGCCCATGTCGCCTACGACGTTCGCGGGCCGGTGCTCGACGAAGCCATGCGGCTCGAGGCCGAGGGCCATCGGATCCTCCGGCTCAACATCGGCAACCCGGCGCCGTTCGGCTTCGACGCGCCGGACGAGATCGTCGCCGACATGGCCCGCAGCCTGGCCACCGCCCAGGGCTACAGCGACTCCAAGGGAATCCTGCCGGCCCGGCGCGCCGTCGTGCAGTACCACCAGACCAAGGGCGTCGACGGTCTCGACGTCGACGACGTCTGGCTCGGCAACGGGGTCTCCGAGCTCATCACCATGGCCCTTCAGGCACTGCTCAACAACGGCGACGAGGTCCTGATCCCGGCGCCGGACTACCCCCTGTGGACGGCGATCACCACGCTGTGCGGCGGCCGGGCGGTGCACTACCTCTGCGACGAGCAGGCCGACTGGCTGCCCGACCTCGACGACCTCGAGTCCAAGATCACCAGCCGGACCAAGGCTCTCGTCGTGATCAACCCCAACAACCCCACCGGCGCGGTCTACCCGCGGCCGATCCTCGAGCGGATGGTCGCGCTGGCGCGCGAGCACGGGCTGCTCCTGCTCGCTGACGAGATCTACGACCAGATCCTCTACGACGGGATCGAGCACGTCGCGCTGGCCTCGCTCGCGCCGGACGTGTTGTGCATGACGTTCAACGGATTGTCCAAGTCCTACCGGGTTGCCGGATATCGGGCCGGGTGGGCGGTCATGTCCGGTCCGACCGAGCACGCCCGCAGCTTCCTGGAGGGGCTGACGCTACTCGCCAACATGCGACTGTGCCCGAACGTCCCCGCGCAGCACGGCATCCAGGCGGCCCTCGGCGGCCCGCGCGACATCAAGTCCCTGGTGCTGCCGGGCGGTCGCCTGCACGACCAGCGCGACCATGCCCACCGGCTCCTGAACGACATCCCGGGCGTCTCCTGCACGTTGCCCAAGGGGGCGCTCTATGTCTTCCCGCGCTTGGACCCGGCGGTCTACCCCATCGCTGACGACGAGGAGTTCGTCGTCGAGTTCCTCCGCCAGGAGCACGTGATGATCGGGCACGGCACCGGCTTCAACTGGCCGACGCCGGACCACCTTCGGATCGTGACCTTGCCGGCGGTCGACGACCTGAGCGATGCGCTGGGCCGGCTGGCCGGGTTCCTCGGCCGTTACAGCTCGGCCTGACCCGTCTGGTGGGACATGTCGTGCTGCGACCTGAAGTCGCCGGAGTTGTCGGGACTGGCGACGGACACCGGCGCCTCGGCACCGCCGCGGAGCAGGCCGGCCGCGTCCGGAGCGATCGAGGTGATGATGCGCTCGAGATCGTCGAGGGAGGCGAACTCCACCACCAGCTTGCCGCGCCGGCGGCCGAGGTCGATCGTGACCCGGGTCTCGAACTGCTCCGACAACAGCTCAGCGAGAGCTCCGAGCGCGGGTGAGACCGGGCGCCTGGTGCGCACGGCGCGTGCGGTCTGCTTGGTCGGACCGACGGTGACGATCTCCTCGACCGCTCGCACCGACAAGCCCTCGGCCACGATTCGCGCGGCCAGCTGCTCCTGGTCGACGGGGGACTCCAGCGCGAGCAGCGCCCGGGCATGACCGGCGCTGAGCACTCCCGCCGCCACCCGGCGCTGCACGGTGGGTGAGAGGTTGAGCAGCCGCAGGGTGTTGGAGACGTGCGACCGCGAGCGCCCCACCCGGTCGGCGAGCTCCTCGTGGGTGGCGCCGAACTCCTCCAACAGCTGCTGATAGGCGGCCGCCTCCTCGAGCGAGTTGAGCTCCTGACGGTGCAGGTTCTCGAGCAGGGCGTCCCGCAGCATCGCGTCGTCTGCGGTGTCCCGCACGATGGCAGGCATGAGCTCGAGGCCGGCTTGCCGGGCGGCGCGCCATCGGCGTTCGCCCATGATGAGCTGAAATCGTCCGGGTTCTACCTCTCGGACGACGACGGGCTGCAAGATGCCGACTTCCCGGATGCTCGCGACCAGTTCGGTCAACGCCTCGGGGTCGAAGACCTCGCGGGGCTGCCGCGGGTTGGGCTCGATGCTGTCCAGCAGCAGCTCTTCGAAGCGGGCGCCTTCGATCTGACCCTCGGCCGGTGCCGTCGGGATCAACGCTCCCAGGCCGCGGCCAAGTCCGCCTCGACGTACGTTCACTCCGGGCTCCGTTCCTCGCCGGGCGACGCGGCTGCCTCGCCGCCGATTTCTGCGGCCGATCGCTGGGCGATCTCTTCGGCCGCGTCGATGTAGGCGATCGCGCCCCGTGATGCCGGATCGTAGGTCATGACCGACTGCCCATAACCGGGGGCTTCGGAAATCCGTACGCTGCGCGGAATCGTCGCCCCGAGCACCAACTCGCCGAAATGGGTCCGAACCTCCTGAGCCACCTGCTCGGCGAGACGCGTCCGGCCGTCGTACATGGTGAGCAGGATCGTTGAGACGTGCAGATCGGGGTTCAGGTGCGCCCGCACCAGATCAATGTTGCGGAGGAGCTGGCTCAGGCCTTCCAGCGCATAGAACTCGCACTGGATCGGGATGAGGACCTCCTGCGCCGCGACGAGCGCGTTGACGGTGAGCAATCCCAGCGACGGTGGGCAGTCCACGAAGACGAAGTCGTACGGTTCAGGCAACGCCTCGACTGCGCGGCGCAGGCGCGACTCGCGCGCCACCATGGAAACCAGCTCAATCTCCGCGCCGGCGAGATCGATGGTCGCCGGCACACAGAACAGTCCAGGCAGTTCGGCGACCGGCGTGGCCACTTCGTGCAGCGGCCGGCCATCGACCAGAACGTCATAGACGGACGGAGTGCCGCCGCGGTGGTCGACACCGAACGCGGTCGAGGCGTTTCCCTGCGGGTCCAGATCGATGACGAGCACGCGGGCACCGTGCAGTGCCAACGCGGCGGCCAGATTCACCGTGCTGGTGGTCTTGCCCACGCCGCCCTTCTGGTTGGCGATGCCCAGGACGCGCTGACGGGAGGGTGTCGGCCAAGGCGTTGCGCGAGCGGGGCGTCCGATGTGCGCGGTCTCGGTGCCGGCATCGGCCAGCGGTGGGTCCTCAGCATCGACGTCGACCGGTAGCGGCGGGGCTGTTTCACGTGAAACCTGGGACGGAACCGGCGGACTGGCCATCCAGTCTGTTTCACGTGAAACAGAGGCCGCCAACTCCTCACGGAGCGCGACCGCCATCGGCAACTCGTCCATATCGTCGACGCCGGGGTTGTTGGCGCCGGCGCCCGGGCCCGGGTCCCCTGTCGGTGTATATCCGCCCACGACAGCGGCCTGCAGGGGCCAGCCGAGCGCGGCGGGGGAGTTATCGGCCATCGCGGGCCATCCCAGTCCGGTACTCATCCGCTCACCGCCCCGTCCGTGTCGCCTGTCGCGTGCCGGTCCACCCGCACGATCACCGTTTCGGCGTCGCCCGTGCCCACACTGTCCCACCTGAGTCGAGCTCCGGGCCACAAATGCAACATCTGACCCGCCGTGGCGATCTCGGCCGGGGCGGATCTGCCCTTGAGAGCGAGGAGCCGCCCATCCGGACGCAAAATCGGCATCGTGATCGGCAGCAACCGCTCGAGCGGCGCCACGGCACGGGCGATGACGACGTCCGCGGACCCGGCCGGCTGCTGCTCTGCCCGCCCGTGCACAACCTCGATCGGCAGCGCCAGCTCGGCGACCACCTCGCGAAGGAACCGCACCCGCCGCTCCAGCGGCTCCACCAGGCGCATCGAGAGGTCGGGGCGGGCGAGCCAGACCGGGATGCCGGGCAGGCCGGCGCCGGAGCCGATGTCCACGACCTGGGCGCCGGACGGAATGTCCGCAACGAGCGCCACCGAGTTGAGCAGGTGGCGGTCCCAGATGCGTGCAGGCTCTCGGGGACCGATCAGTCCACGCTCGACGCCGCGCGTGCACAGGAGGGCGGCATAGCGCGTGGCGAGCTCGAGTTGGGTGCCGAAGCGGCGCACCGCCTCGGATGGGGGCACGGGCAGGCCGGCCTGGGTGCGAGGTCCGCCGTTAGCGGCGGAGTCGATCACGCCGGGCGGACGACGATGCGGCGTTGCGGCTCCTCCCCCTCCGACTCGCTGAGGACGCCGTCGACGGCCGACACGGCGTCGTGGACGACCTTGCGCTCGAAGGGAGTCATCGGGTCCAGCCGCACGGGCTCGGTGCTGTCGCGCACGGCCTCGGCGGTGCGGGTGCCGAGGATGGTGAGCTCCTCGCGACGGCGGGCACGGTGACCACCGATGTCGAGCATGAGCCGGCTGCGTACGCCGGTCTCGCGGTGCACCGCAAGGCGGGTCAGCTCCTGCAACGCCTCCAGGGTCGCGCCCTCCGCGCCCACCAGGCTGCTGAGGTCGGCACCGACGATGGACACGGCTGCCCGGTTTCCCTCGACATCGATGTCGATGTCACCATCGAGGTCGGCGATGTCGAGCAGGCCTTCGAGGTAGTCGGCCGCGATGTCGCCCTCCCGCTCGAGCAGCCCGACATCGGACTCTCCGTGCGCTCCACCCTCCCGTCCGGGCCTGCGGCCCACGGGCGGGTCGGCGATCGGTTCGGCGGTCTCGACTGGCGCATCCTGCGGCTCGTCGGTCACGGGGTCCTCCGGAGTCTCCCGGCCACAGTGGGCCGGGTGGGTTACGGGCTACGCACCGGCGTCAGCGCCGACCGCGACCCTTGCGTCGATTTCGGTTGGCCGGTCGCCGGTTGCCGCCCGGCTTGGGCGCGACGGCGGGCGAAGCGGTCGGGCCGGCAGCAGGACTCGGGGAGGGGCGGGTCGGCTTCGCGCCGGGGGCCGGGCCGGCCGGGCCACCGTCGATGCCGCCTGCCGGTGTGGCGCCGGCGGCGGCGGCGTCCATCCGCTTGATGACGATCGCCTGCTGGCCCATGCTCCACAAGTTGGTCGTCAGCCAGTAAAGCAGCACACCGAGGGGGAAACGGTAGCCGAACAGGGCGAAGGTGAGGGGCAGGACGTAGAGGAGGATCTTCTGCTGCTGCGCCATCTGGCTGGTGCCGCCGGCGCTGTTGCGGGCCATCAGCTGACGTTGGGTGAAGAACGTGGAGGCGCCCATCAGCACGATCAGGATGACCGTGAGCACCTTCGTCGCCGTCGTACTTGCGCCGAGGAGACTCAAGGTGTGCTTGCTGGAGTTGAAGGCCGCGGAGATCGGTACGCCGAACACCTTCGCGTGCGCCGCGGAGCTGACGAGCTTCTCGCTGATGCCGTAGTGCGAGGCGTACTGCCCCCGGCTGTTCGGCTTGAGCGAGTTGAGCACCCGGAACAGCGCGAAGAAGACGGGGATCTGCAGCAGCAGTGGCAGGCAACCCGCGAACGGGTTGGCGCCGTGTTCGCGCCACAGCGCCATCATCTCCTGGTTGAGCTTCTCCTTGTCGTTCTTGTACTTGGCCTGCAGCTCCTTCATCTTCGGCTGCAGGGCCGTCATCGCCCGCTGGTTCTTGATCTGCTTGACGAACAGCGGGAACAGCAGGAGCCGCATCGCGACCGTCAGCAGCACGATCGACAACGCCCAGGCGGCGCCACTGCCCGACCCGAAGATCGGGGCCAGACCCGAGTGGATGTGGACGACCAGCCAGGCGATCGCCTCGTAGAACGGTGTCAGCAACTCGTGCTCCGCGCGCTCGGGGACGTCCCGCCGTCAGCCCACTGGCTCGTGGACGGTCCGGGAATCGGGTCGTAACCACCCGGGTGGAAGGGATGGCAGCGGCCGATGCGCCGGATCGCCAGCCAGCTGCCCCGGCCGGCGCCGTGCACGGTCAGTGCCTCCTGCGCATACGCGCTGCAGGAAGGGACGAACCGGCACCTCGGGGCCAGCAACGGACCGATCAGGCGTCGGTAGCCGGTGATGACCGCGAGCAGGACCCGCGTCATGTCTGCAGCCGGGTGCCGCCCGGTTGACCGAGCACGCGGGCCAGGGCGCGGTCGAGCTGCGCCGCGAGAACGTCGGCCGACAGACCCACTGCTGCCGGGTTGGCCCGAACGACGAGGTAGCTGCCCGCCGGCAGCTGGGAGAGGCGCTGGCGGAGGAGGTGACGCAGCTGACGCCGCAGGCGGTTGCGAACGACCGCGCCCCCCACGGCGCGGCTCACGATGAAGCCCACCCGGGGAGAAGCCGGGCCGCCGGCCGGCGCCGGGGCGGGGCGCAGGTGCAGGACAAGGGCGGGCGCCGCAGCGCGCGCGCCGGCGCGGACAGCTGCGGTGAACTCGGCGCTACGACGCATGCGCGCCGCGGCGGGGAGCACGGTCGCGGTCGTGGTCAGGCCGACAGCCGTGCGCGGCCCTTGCCGCGGCGACCGGCGAGGATGGCGCGACCGGCCCGGGTGCGCATGCGCAGCCGGAAGCCGTGAGTCTTCTTACGGCGTCGATTGTTCGGCTGGAACGTCCGCTTGCTCACCGAGGTGCTCCAAACGCAGATACCGGGCACGGGAGGCCCGGGGGAAGGACGAACGGCATGCTAGCGCCGCCCGTGACGAGGGCGCGCGTCTACGTTACGGGCGCCCGACAGCCCGGTCAAACCTCCGTCCCGGCCGGTCGAGCCGCCCTCGTCAAGGCGACGCGCCGGTGCGGAGAAGACTTTCGAAACGGGTTGTGGAGAACCGCTTGAAGCCCCGACGTAGGGGCTGTTAGCGTGCGCGTCACCGGCCCTTCCCCCGCTGTCTCGTTCCGGGACGGCGCACGCCCCGTGTGTGTATGTCGGTGGTCTAACGGGTCGGGCACCGCTTTCTTCCGCGCGGTCCACAGTCTGTGGACGCACGTGTGGACGACGGGGCGCATCGCACCTGGACCAGCACTTGCCGGCTAGGCCGCCCACGTATCGATCGGGGTGCTTCGTGCCCGTTTGCGCCTTGCCCTCCCGGAAAGGGAGGGCCGATGTCTGACGACATCCTGGACCTCGAGGCCGTCTGGACGCGAGCAATCGCCGAGCTCGGCGACGACGTCCTTCCCGCTCAGCACCGCGCCTGGATGCGGCTGACCAAGCCGCTTGCCCTCGTCCAGGACACCGCCGTGCTCGCCACCCCCAACGACTTCGCTCGGGAGGTGCTGGACACCAAGCTGCGACCGCTGATCATCGCGGCGCTGTCGCGTCAGCTCGGCCGCGACGTCCGGGTCGCCGTCACCGTCGAGCCCGAAGCCGAGCAGGTCGTCGGCGTCGAGGAGGCCGAGCTGCTGCCCGAGCCGGTGCCGGCTCCGAGCCGACCGGCCACCCGCACCGAGCCGGCCCGGCTCAACCCCAAGTACCAGTTCGAGACATTCGTCATCGGCTCGAGCAACCGGTTCGCGCATGCCGCCGCGGTCGCCGTGGCCGAGGCGCCGGCCAAGGCCTACAACCCGCTGTTCATCTACGGGGAGTCCGGGCTGGGCAAGACCCACCTGCTGCACGCGATCGGTCACGCCACCCAGCAGATGTTCCACGGCAGCCGAGTCCGCTACGTGAGCTCCGAGGAGTTCACCAACGACTTCATCAACTCGATCCGTGACGGCCGAGCCGAGGCCTTCCGCAAGCGCTACCGCGAGATCGACGTCCTCCTTGTCGACGACATCCAGTTCCTGGAGAACAAGGAACAGACACAGGAGGAGTTCTTCCACACCTTCAACACCCTGCACAACGCCAACAAGCAGATCGTCATCTCGAGCGACCGGCCGCCCAAGCAGCTGGTCACCCTGGAGGACCGGCTGCGCAACCGGTTCGAGTGGGGCCTCATCACCGACGTGCAGCCGCCGGAGCTCGAGACCCGCATCGCGATCCTGCGCAAGAAGGCGGCCCAGGAGCGGCTCGACGCGCCGCCGGAGGTGCTCGAGTTCATCGCCAGCAAGATCGCGAGCAACATCCGCGAGCTCGAGGGCGCCCTGATCCGGGTCACCGCGTTCGCCAGTCTCAACCGGCAGAACGTCGACCTCGCGCTGGCGGAGGTCGTGCTCAAAGACCTGATCGCCGACGCGGCCGGACCGGAGATCACCTCGGCGACGATCATGGCCCAGACCGCGGCCTACTTCGGCATCACGATCGAGGACCTCTGCGGCTCCTCCCGCAGCCGGGTCCTCGTCACCGCCCGGCAGATCGCGATGTATCTGTGCCGGGAGCTCACCGACCTTTCGCTGCCCAAGATCGGGCAGCAGTTCGGCGGCCGGGACCACACCACCGTCATGCACGCCGACCGCAAGATCCGCTCACTGATGGCTGAACGACGTTCGGTCTACAACCAGGTCAGCGAGCTGACCAACCGGATCAAGTCGCAGGCCCGCGGATGACCGTTGTCATGCTCGTGCCGGCCGCTGGCCGAACGTCGTTCACTCGGCGTGCACAGGCTGGGGACAACCTTGTGGACGCGGCTCGGCTCGAGCGCGGGTTCCCGCTTGTCCCCCGCCCCGCACCCCCGTCCACCGAGTCCTCCACATCCCCTGACGCAGGCCCACCAGCCCCTGACCTGGGCAAAGACCCTTCGTCCCCAGAATGCACCGCCCTGACTACCAAGACGTCCTCTTCATTTTCTGTCAGACCATTTACCGAGACTGTGGGCCGAGGTCGTGCGGTGTCCACCGCAACGACCCGGCTGAAAGGCGGCACACCGTGAAAATTCGAGTCGAGCGCGACACCCTTGCCGACGCCGTGGCGTGGGCCGCCCGGATCCTGCCCCAGAAGAGCCAGCTTCCGGTCCTTGCCGGTCTTCGCCTCGACGCGGAGACCACCGGCGCGCTGCGGCTGTCCGGTTTCGACTACGAGGTGTCGGCCGAGGCAGAGCTCGACGTGACTGTCGCGGAAGCAGGTTCGGTGCTCGTCCCCGGCCGGTTGCTCGCGGACATCACCCGCAGTCTGCCGCCGCAGCCGGTGGAGCTCGCAACCGACGGCACCCGGGTGCAGCTGTCGTGCGGCTCATCCCGGTTCACCCTGCCGACCCTGCCGCTGGACGAGTACCCGACGCTCCCCGCCATGCCCGAGGTTGCAGGCACGATCGGCAGCGACGCGTTCGCCGCCGCGGTGGCCTCGGTGGCGGTCGCCGCCGGCCGCGACGACACGCTTCCCGTGCTCACCGGCATCCGGATCGAGATCGACGGCGAGGACGTCACCCTCGCCGCCACCGACCGCTACCGCCTCGCGGTCCGGACACTGCGCTGGCAGCCGCTCGATCCGTCGTTGCAGGCGACGGCGCTGGTCCCCGCCAGGACGCTGGCCGAGTCGGCCAAGTCGCTGACGGCCGGGGCCGAGGTCACGCTGGCGTTGGCGACCAGCGGAAGTGGCGAAGGAATGCTCGGGTTGTCCGGCGCGGCCCGGCGTACGACGACCCGGTTGCTCGACGGCGAGTTCCCCAAGTACCGCTCACTGCTCCCGGACTCCGCGTCGGCAACCGCCCAGATCGACACGGCAGCGCTGACCGAGGCGGTCCGGCGCGTCTCGCTGGTTGCGACCCGGACGTCGCCGGTGCGGCTGTCGTT
>JAVEEH010000092.1 GCA_030840545.1 Frankiaceae bacterium
CGGCGGCCGGCCCAGCTGTGCTGCGACGGTCGTGAGGTCAACCGGATCGATCACGGCGCGACGGACGCACCCTTGCCCGCGGCCTGCACGCTCTCCCACAGCCGCGAATACCAGGGACCGGTGAGAGCCGGTGACGTCGTCGTGACCGCGGGGTGATGACGGTGTGCCTTGGGCTTGCCGAGCACGACGTAGGTCGTCTCGCCCGGCATCGCGTAGTGCAGCCGCAGCCGCGCCTGCTGCTTGATGTAGGCCGGGTCGTTCCAGCGCTGTTCCTGCTGCCGCAGCTGCACGACGTGGCGCTGCTGGGCCTTCGTCTGCGACTGCAGCGCGTGGATCTGACCTCGTTGCGCGACCCAGATCTTGAACGGCAGCGCAAGCGCGAGGGCGACGGAGGCCAATGCCACGGCCAGGATCGCCGCGCGGGCGGTCAGGTTGGCCCGGCGGGCCCGAACGACCGCCGGACGCTGGGTGCGCGTCGGGATGCCGGCCCGGGACCGGCGTCGGCGCGAGGCATCGTCCCGGCCTGCTTTCGGGGCGCGGCCGGCCGCGCCGGCCGGCCGACCTGCTCGGTTTCCCGTGGCCCTCATCGGCTCAGAGCCGGCCTTCGACCGGATGGAAGCGCGGGAACGCCGTGCTCCCGGCGTAACGGGCGGCGTCGTCGAGCTCCTCTTCGATCCGCAGCAGCTGGTTGTACTTCGCGGTCCGGTCGGTCCGCGCCGGAGCGCCGGCCTTGATCTGCCCGCAGTTGGTGGCGACGGCGAGGTCGGCGATGGTCGTGTCTTCGGTCTCCCCGGAGCGGTGGCTCATCATCGAGCGGTAGCCGCTGCGATGCGCCAGGTCCACGGCGTCGAGCGTTTCGGACAACGTGCCGATCTGGTTGACCTTCACGAGCAAGGCGTTGGCGGTCTGTTCGGCAACTCCGCGAGCGAGGCGATCGGCGTTGGTGACGAACAGGTCGTCACCAACGATCTGCACCCGGGCACCGAGCACCGCGGTCAACCGCTGCCAGCCGGACCAGTCGTCCTCGGACAGCGGGTCCTCGATCGAGACGATCGGGTAAGCAGTCAGCAGCTCGTCGTAGTAGGCGATCATGTCGTCGGCGCTGCGAGTGCCGCCCTCGAAACTGTAGGTGCCGTCGGCCTGGAACTCGGTCGCCGCGACGTCCAGCGCTAGGCCGACATCACCACCCGGGGTGTATCCGGCCTTACCGATGGCCTCCATGATCAGGTCGAGCGCTTCCCGGTTGGTCGGCAGGTCGGGCGCGAAGCCGCCCTCGTCACCCACCGTCGTGGACAAGCCACGGCCTTGCAGCACGGCCTTGAGCGCGTGGTAGACCTCCGCGCCCGCGCGCACGGCGTCGCGGAACGTCGTCGCGCCGATGGGCGCGATCATGAACTCCTGGATGTCGACGTTGTTGTCGGCATGTGCGCCGCCGTTGAGGATGTTCATCATCGGCACCGGGAGCAGATGGGCGTGCGGCCCGCCGACGTAGCGGAAGAGCGGCAGCTGTGCTGACTCTGCCGCCGCCCGGGCCACGGCAAGAGACACGCCGAGCATCGCGTTGGCACCCAGCCGGCTCTTGTCGGGCGTGCCGTCGAGATCGACGAGTGCTGCGTCGACGAGCCGCTGTTCGGTCGCCTCGTAGCCGACGATCTCGGGACCGATCTCGTCGTCCACCGCGGCTACCGCCGACTCGACCCCCTTGCCGCCGTAGCGGTCACCGCCGTCGCGCTTCTCGACGGCCTCGAACGCGCCGGTGGACGCGCCGCTCGGGACCGCGGCGCGCGCAACTGTGCCGTCGGCCAACATGACCTCCACCTCGACGGTGGGGTTGCCACGGGAATCGAGGATCTCCCGGGCGGCGACGGCGTCGATCGTGGGCACTGTGCGAGGGCTCCTCGTGCGGGGAAGTGAGTCCAAACGAGCCTAGCGCCGCAGACAGCGCCGCCATGGATGCCCCGCCGCCGCAGAACGCCGTCGCTCGCTCGGTCAGTCGTGGGTTGCGCTGACCTCGTCGCGGAAGCGGCGGGCCCGTGCACGCAACGCTGCCTCCGCGTCGACACCGGCGGCGCGCAGCGCGGCCACGACAGTCCACAGCAATGCACCGGCAGACTCGGGGCCCGGTGCGTTGTCGAATGCCGCGGCAGCGGCGGCGATCACGGCCGCCGGCTCGTCGCCAGCCGCAGGGTCGGCCCCAAGGTCCGCCCCGGGCACCCCCGCCTTTGCGGCCTTGCGTTGCAAGGTCGCCGCCAGGGTCAGTGCGGCCATCGCCATCGGCACCCCGTCGACCGGAGAGGTGCGGCCCTTCTCGGCTGCCTTGATGGCATCCCAGTTGGCTTCGACCTCGGCGGCGCCTGACACGGTGTGGTCGGCGAACACGTGCGGATGGCGGCGCACCAGCTTGTCGACGAGACCGGCGGCCACGTCGTCGATCGACCAGGCCTGCTCCTGCTCGTTCTCCTCGGCCAGCCGCGCATGGAAGGCAACCTGCAGGAGAACATCCCCGAGCTCTTCGCGCAGCGCGACGCTGTCGCGGTCCTCGATGGCCTGGAACGCTTCGTAGGCCTCTTCGAGCAGGTACGGCGCCAACGACTCGTGCGTCTGCTCCGCGTCCCAGGGGCAACCGCCCGGCGACCGCAGCCGGTGCATCGTCTCGACCACGTCGAGCAGGCGCGCGCCGGGCAGGTCCCAGCTGCCGTGCAGCAGCTCGATGTCGAGCTGTTCACCGGCGTCGGCGGACTGGGTCGCGACCTCGCCGAGCGCCCGCGCGACGTCCTCGTCCCCGCCGCTGCCGGCGAGCCAGGTCGTGGTACCGGACTCGCGCGCCGCCGATCGCAGCAGCCGTACGACGGCGAGCGGCGGCAGCGTCGGGTCAATCGCCTCGACACTGATCCCCGCGGCCTCGAGGGCCGGGCGCTGCGGATGGCTCTGGTCGCGGGTGAACACCGGGCCGGCCTGCAACGCCGACCACGCGTCCCACGTCAACGCGCCGGGTGCCACTCGGGGGGTGGTGACGAGCAGGACGAGTCTCATCCGGCCGAACTCAGCCGCTGGGCGACGGTGACGGCGAGCTCACGTCCTGCTTCGGACTGGTGGCGACGACAGCGAGATGCGCCGCATCCCAGTGGCCATAGCGCGGGTTGACGTGAATGCCGAGCTTCTTCGCTGCCGCGGCCAGCGCCTTGGCCTGCAGCTGGTCACGTGTCGGCTTGAGCAGGTTGGCCTTCAAGGCTGGTGCGGCCTGCGACAGCGTCGTGACCCGATGGGCGATGACGTCCACGACGTGCCAGCCGAACTTCGAGTGGACCTCGATGAACGAACCGGGCTTGGCGGCGAAGATCGCGTTGCTGAACGCCGCGACGAACTGTCCGCGACCGGCGAAGCCGAGGTCGCCACCCTTGTCCTTGTTGCTGGTGTCGATGGAGTTCTTCGCGGCGAGCGCCGCGAACTGGGTCGGATCCCGGCGCACCTGGGCGAGGATCGTGTCGGCGGTCTTCTTGTCCTTCACCAGGATGTGCGCGGAGTGCACCTGGTCGTAGGTGTCGATAGCGGCGTTGTAGGCGGCTTGGAGCTGGCTCTGGCTGACGGGCACGTTGGCGACGAGCGCATCGGCAAGCTTCTGGCCCATCACATAGAAGCGGATGAACCCGCGCAGGTCTGCCTTGGGAACGCCACCTTGCGCGGCCTGCTGGAGCAGCTGGGTCGTGCCGCCGGCCTGCTGGGCGAACACGTTGATCTGCGCGTCGATCTCGGGTGCGGAAACCGTGATGTGGTGCGCAGCAGCTGCCGCAGCGATGATCTTGTTGTTGATCAGCCGGCCGAGCTCGGTGCGCGTGAAGCCGGCCCGGTCTGCGCCGAGCTGTGCCTGCGCCTGCGGATCGGCCAACGCGCGGTCGACCGCCTGTTGCAGGACCTTGGTCGAGATCCGGTCGCTGCCCACGACAGCGGCGGCGCCGGGGCTGGTGTTGCAACCGGACACTCCGGCCAGCACGGCACACGTCGCCGCGACCAGCGTCAACTGACGAACAACAGCCTTCACGATCGGATTCTCCCGGGTTGTCAGCCGGCCGCAGCGGCGGCAGGCTCTCCTATGACGGTATCGAGCAGCTGGCGGCACCAGTCGAGCAGCGGTCGGTCGCGCAGCGGTTGGCCGCCGATCCGTGCCGTGGTCGGGGCGGGCACCAGCACGAGCCGGCTGGCCGGTTTCACGACCGAGCCGGGGTAGAGCCGTTGCAGCCGGAGCACCTGGGACTCACGCAGGTCGAGCGGCGAGAAGCGGATGAACTTGCCCTGGGTGGCGACGTCGTGCAGGCCGAAACGGCGGACCTCGGACCGGAATGCGGCCACGGCCAGCAGGTTGTCGACCGCTGGCGGCGGGGCGCCATAGCGGTCGCGCAGCTCGTCGAGCACCGCCGCGAGCTCCTCGGCCGTGGTGGCGGAGGCGATCTTGCGATAGGCCTCGAGCCTGAGGCGTTCACCCGGCACGTAACCGTGCGGCAGGTGCGCGTCGACCGGCAGCTCGACCTTGACGTCGACGAGCTCCTCGGCCTTCTCGCCCTTGAACTCGGCGACGGCTTCGCCCACGAGGCGGACGTAGAGGTCGAAGCCGACGGCGGCGATGTGACCCGACTGCTCGCCACCGAGCAGGTTGCCCGCGCCGCGGATC
>JAVEEH010000109.1 GCA_030840545.1 Frankiaceae bacterium
GAGCGGGTTGAACCAGCTGAGCGTCGGGGTCAGATGCACCCCGGGTGCATTGCCGGTAGCGACTTTGATGAGTGCGACGGCAGAGAACACCAAGAGCATGGTGACCTCGATGGACAGCAGCACCTTCTGGAACCGGGCCGAGACCTCGATGCCGCGGTAGCAGATGTAGGTCATGACGGCGATCCAGATGATGCCCACGAGCAGCACCCATGTGCTCGACGGGTTGCTGCCGATGCCGTCGGCGTTGAACAGCAGGAAACCGTATTGTCCGGCGACCTGCGCGAGACTCGCCATCACGAGCAGGTCGGAGGCGAGTACGCCCCAACCGCCGGCGTACCAGCCCACCTTCGGGCCGAACGCGCGGGTCGCCCAGGTGAATGAGGTGCCGCAGTCGGGGTCGGCCTTGTTGAGCTCTCGGTAGGCGATCGAGATGAAGAGCATCGGCACGAACGCCAGGATGATGACGACGGGAGTCTGCGCGCCGGCGAAGAGGACGACGAAGCCGAGCGTTGCGGCCAGGCTGTAGGCGGGCGCGGTCGACGCCACGCCGATCACGACGGACGACAGCAGGTTCAGGGCGCCGGACTTGAGGCCTTTGTCGACCGGCTCGTGCTGGCTGACCGCCATGGTTTCCGGCATACCGGACCCTTTCGCTTCGCCGACTGGGATTTACGACCACGGTTGTCGCAGATATTGCTGGCGATGGCAAGTGTTTCCGTCGACTGAGCGCCTAGATCCTTCTCGATCCGTTGTGGCTGCGCTACGCTGCCGCCGGGCTCTGCTGTTTCCGGCACGGCCGAGGAGGTCAGGCGTGCGGCTCGTCGTCGTGGGAGCCGGCGGCGTCGGGGGCGCCGTGGTGGCGATTGCCACCCGCAGACCCTTCCTCACCTCGGTGCTCGTTGCCGACTTCGACCTCGACCGGGCCCGGCGGGCGGTGGCCCGCGCTGGCGACGACGACCGGTTCAGTGCGACGCGGGTCGACGCGGCCGATGAGACGGCCTTGGCCGACTTGCTGCGGTCGACGCGGGCTGACGCCGTGCTGAACGCCTGCGACCCACGCTTCGTCATGCCGATCTTCCGGGCGGCGCTCGCTACCGGCACGACCTATCTCGACATGGCCATGTCGTTGTCGCGACCGCACCCGTCGGAGCCGCACGCGCTGCCGGGAGTCAAGCTGGGCGACGAGCAGTTCGCGATGGCCGAGGAGTGGGAGCGCCGCGACGGGCTGGCCGTGGTCGGCATCGGAGTCGAGCCCGGCCTGTCCGACATCTTCGCCCGGTATGCCGCGGATCACCTGTTCACGGAGATCGACGAGATCGGCGTCCGAGACGGCGCGAACCTCGTCGTTGACGGCCACGCGTTCGCGCCCACGTTCTCCATCTGGACGACGATCGAGGAATGCCTCAACCCGCCGGTGGTCTATGAACGTGACCGCGGCTGGTTCACGACCGCACCGTTCAGTGATCCCGAGGTCTTCGACTTCCCCGAAGGCATCGGCTCGGTCGAGTGCGTCAACGTCGAGCACGAGGAAGTCCTGCTGATGCCCCGATGGCTCGACGCCAACCGGGTGACCTTCAAATACGGTCTCGGGTCGGAGTTCATCGAGGTGCTGCGGACGCTGCACCTGCTCGGGCTGGACTCGACCGAGCCCGTCGACGTACACGGTTCCCGGGTCGCGCCGCGCGACGTCGTCGCCGCGTGCCTGCCCGACCCGGCCACGCTCGGCGACCAGATGCACGGGCGCACGTGTGCCGGCACCTGGGTGCGCGGCAGCGGGTCAGACGGGGCAGCCCGGGAGGTCTACCTCTACCAGGTCGCCGACAACGAGGAGTGCATGCGCACCTGGGGCGCGCAGGCCGTGGTGTGGCAGACCGCGGTCAACCCTGTCGTGGCACTCGAGCTGCTGGCGACCGGGGTGTGGAAGGGTGCCGGGGTCATGGGGCCCGAGGCGTTTGACGCGACACCGTTCCTGGAGCTGCTGCCCGACTACGGGGCGCCGTGGCACCTCGAGGAAAGGCAGCCGTCGTGATGGCCGTAGCCGCCCCGGCGACGACCACGGGGGACGTGCGGCTCGAGGGGGTCACGAAGCGCTTCGGATCCGTGCTCGCCGTGGACGACATCACGCTCGACATCGCGTCGGGCGAGTTCTTCGCGTTGTTGGGTCCCTCGGGCTCCGGCAAGACGACCTGTCTGCGGATGATCGCCGGCTTCGAACAGCCCACATCCGGCAAGGTGTGGCTCGCGGGACGAGACGTGACGTCAGTGGCGCCGTTCGACCGCGAGACCAACACCGTCTTCCAGGACTATGCGCTGTTCCCGCACATGACCGTGGCACAGAACGTCGGCTACGGCCTGATGGTCAAACGCGTCGCGAAGTCCGAGCGTCGCCACCGCGTCGAAGCGGTGTTGGGCACAGTGCGCCTTGACGGGTATGCCGACCGCAAGCCGGCGCAGCTCTCGGGTGGCCAGCGGCAGCGGGTCGCGCTGGCTCGGGCGCTGGTCAACGAGCCACGCGTTTTGCTGCTCGATGAGCCGCTGGGGGCGTTGGATCGCAAGCTGCGCGAGGAGATGCAACTCGAGCTCAAGCAGCTCCAGCGCGACGTGGGCATCACGTTCCTTTTCGTCACGCACGATCAGGACGAGGCTCTGACGATGAGTGACCGGATGGCCGTGTTCAACGGGGGCCGGCTCGAGCAGGTGGGCGCACCCGCGGAGATCTACGACCGGCCGGCCACACCGTTCGTCGCGGACTTCATCGGCACATCCAACATCGTGGAGGGCGCTCCGGCTCGCGCGCTGTTCGGCTCGGACGGTGTGTTCAGCCTCCGGCCCGAACGCCTGCGGGTGCTGGCGGAGAGCGACCGAGTCAGTGCCGACGAGAGCTCCGCTGAGGGCCGGCTCGTCGATGTGGTCTATGCCGGCGCGACGCTTCGGCGCGTTGTGGCCCTCGATGCCGGGCCGGTGTTCGTGGTCACCGACGCGACCAGTGCATCCGGGTCGTCGCCGGAGCTGCAACGGGGGGCGCGCGTGCGCCTCACGTGGAAGCCGAGTTCGCTCTACCGCCTCGGCTGAGGCGGCGGGACCAAGGGAGTCAGGCATGCTTCGACGTCGGATGACAGTCGCGATCGCGCTGGGGACGGTCACCCTGCTGACCGCCGCGGCCTGCGGCGGCAGCTCGGGCGGTGGCGGCTCCAATGCTGCGCCGCCGGTGCCCAAGGTGGCCATGCAGCAGCAGCTGGGCAAGGCCGAGGGCCAGCTCAACCTGGTCAACTGGGCCGGCTATGCCGAGGACGGCACCAACGACAAGACCGTCGATTGGGTGCACCCCTTCGAACAGGCGACCGGCTGCCATGTCAACGACAAGATCGGCAACACGTCGGACGAGATGGTCCAGCTGATGAAGACGGGCCAGTACGACGGAGTGTCCGCGTCCGGTGACGCGACCCTGCGGCTCATCTACGGCGGACTTGTCGCACCGGTGAACACCTCGCTGGTGCCTAACTACGCCACGATCCAGCCGTTCCTCAAGGATCGCGCCTGGAACTCCGTGAAGCAGCAGATGTACGGCATCCCGCACGGTTGGGGCGCCAACCTGCTCATGTGGAACTCGAAGTCCGTCCAGCCTGCACCGACGTCTTGGGGCGCGGTCTTCGACGCGAACTCGCCCTACAAGAGCCACATCACCGCCTACGACTCGCCGATCTACATCGCCGATGCCGCGCTGTACCTGATGAAGCACCAACCGACTCTCAAGATCACCAACCCTTACGCCCTGGACCAGAAGCAGCTCGACGCTGCCGTCGCCCTGCTGAAAACGCAGCGCGCGAACGTCGGCGAGTACTGGGCCGACTACACGAAGGAGGTCCAGGCGTTCGAGTCGGGCGACAGCGTGATCGGCACGACCTGGCAGGTGATCGCCAACCTCATCACCGCCGACAAGAAGGTCACCGTCCAGGCGATTGAGCCGTCGGAAGGGTCCACCGGCTGGTCGGACACCTGGATGGTGGCCGCTCACGCTGCGCACCCCGTGTGCATGTACAAGTGGATGAACTGGATCACGTCGCCCACGGTGAACGCACAGGTGGCGGAATGGTTCGGTGAGGCGCCGGCCCAGTCGCTCGCCTGCAGCCACACCGCCGACAAGAGCTTCTGCGACACCTACCACGCGGCGGACAAGGCCTACTCGGACAGCCTGCATTACTGGACGACCCCGACAAAGCACTGCCTCGACGGTCGCGGCAACGTCTGCACGAGCTATTCGCAGTGGACGCAGGAGTGGACCGCGATCAAGGGTTGACGACCGCGTCATGACGACGGCCTCGGAGGGGGTGGCGGCCGGGCTGCGGGCCCGGCCGCCTTCGCGGCGTGTCTCCTCGTTCGTGCAACGTCACGTCACGCTGCGGCTCATCGCCCTGCTGTCCTTGCCGGGGCTGTGGCTGGTGGTGGCCTACCTCGGGTCGCTCGCCGCAATGCTCATCGCCGCGTTCTGGACGACGAACGACTTCACCGGCGCCGTCGTGCACACCACCACGCTGGCCAACTTCAAGACGCTGTTCACCGAGCACGTCTATCGAACGGTGGCATTCCGGTCGGTGAGCGTCGCCGTCCTCGTCACCGTCGTCGACGCGGTGCTGGCCCTGCCGATGGCCTACTACATGGCCAAGGTCGCAGGACCACGCCTGCGCCGCATCCTCGTGGTCGCGATCCTCACACCGCTGTGGGCGTCGTACCTCGTCAAGGCCTACGCCTGGCGGGTCATGTTGTCCGGCGACGGTGTCGTCAACTGGGCGCTGCACCCGTTCGGAGCGCATGGTCCCGGATACGGCCTCACAGCGGTCGTGCTGACGCTGGCCTACCTGTGGCTGCCGTTCATGGTCCTCCCGGTGTTCGCGGGGCTCGAGCGCATCCCGGACAGCTTGCTCGAGGCGTCGGCGGACGCCGGTGCCCGTTCGTGGCAGACGTTCCGGTCCGTCGTGCTGCCGCTGCTGTTCCCGGCGATCGTCGCCGGGTCGATCTTCACGTTCTCGTTGACCCTCGGCGACTACATCACCGTCAACGTCGTCGGGGGCACGAGCCAGCTGTTCGCGAACGTCATCTACGACAACATCACGACCGGTGGCAACCTGCCCTTTGCCGCAGCCGCGGCTTTCTTCCCGATCGCGATCATGGTCGGCTATCTCGTCGCGGTTCGCCGCACCGGCGCCTTGGACAACGTGTGAGCGGCGCTGTGGCGGGATCGGCTCGGGGTCGGCGTGCCCTGGGTGTGGTCACCGCTGCGGTGCTGGTGGTCGTCTACGTGCCCCTTGCCGTCGTCGTCATCAACTCGTTCAACCGCTCGCGCACCTTCGGTTGGCCACCTGCCGGCTTCACCCTGTCGTGGTGGGCCCGGGCGTGGCACAGCACCGGTGCCCGAAGTGCGCTGGCGACCAGCGTCGAGGCCGGTCTGGGCGCGACGGCGGTGGCGTTGTTGCTCGGCACGATGGCGGCGTTCGCCGTGTCCCGCTACCGCTTCTTCGGACGGGAGACGGTGTCCTTCCTCGTCCTGTTGCCCATCGCCCTGCCCGGCATCGTCACCGGGATCGCTCTGAACAACGCGTTCCGGGTGCTCGGGCTGCCGTTCGGGTTGCTGACGATCATCATCGGGCACGCGACGTTCTGCATCGTGCTCGTCTACAACAACGCTCTCGCTCGGTTGCGCCGGCTCGGTGGCTCGCTGGAGGAGGCGTCGATGGACCTCGGTGCGGGTGTGCTGCAGACCTTCCGGTTCGTCACGTTCCCGCAGCTGCGGTCGGCCCTGCTCGCCGGCGGCCTGCTGGACTTCGCCTTGTCGTTCGACGAGATCATCGTGACCACCTTCACCGCGGCGCCGGGGGTGCAGACGCTGCCGCTGTGGATCTTTGGCAACCTCTTCCGGCCCAACCAGGCCCCGGTCGTCAATGTCGTCGCAGCAGCTCTGATCGTGCTGTCCGTCGTGCCGGTGTGGCTTGCCCAACGCGTGGCCGGCGACGCCGGCGGCGGTCGCTTCTAGCTCCCGGCCTCAGCCGCGGCTGCTGGTCGGTGTCTCCCGCATTTCCCTCGCCCAGCCGGCGTGCTCGCGCTCGGCGTAGGTGCGGTCGATCCGGCCGGTGCGCAATGCGACCCGTGCCTCCGGGTGGCGTAGCGCGAGCCAGGTGTGCCCGGCCAGCAGGATCAGGAGGCCGAATGTGAACAGGTCATGCACGATGGTGGCGCCTTGCCGGACACCGAGCGGGACGTTGAGCCGGACCGGTGCGATGAGCAGCAGACCCGTGCCGAGAAGCACCAACCCGGCACCCGCCATCACGGACGACGCGAGCTTCTGCCCAGCGTTGAACTTCCCGATGGGTAGCCGAGCCTTGCGGCGGTCGCGGCGCCGCAACCACTGGCGGTCCGGGCCCGTGATCCGGCTGAGGATCCGCACATCAGCCCGAAGCGACGCCGAGCGAAGCAGCCCGATCAGCATCGGGAACGGGAGCAGCAGTCCGGCGACGACGTGAGTGCCCTCGACGAGTGGCCGGCGGCTGATCAGCAGTGACAGCGGCTCGTAGTAGAGCGTCGCGCCGGTGAACGCGAGGACCGCGACGAGCACGGCTGTGCTGCGGTGGACCCACGTCTCGCCCGGGGTGAAGCGCGGGATCGTCTCCGGCCGGTCGGGCATCAGGTGGTCGGAGCGTCGGTGCGTCCGTTGGAACGTCCGACCCAGGCGTCCTGCTCGTAGCCGGCCCGCTCCCAGTAGCCCGGGATGAGCCGGTCGACGACCCGGATCTCGGACAGCCACTTGCAGGACTTGTAGCCGTACATCGGTGCGACGAGCATCCGGGCCGGCCCACCGTGCTCGCGGCCGATCGGCTTGCCATCGAGCGTGTCGACCACGAGCACGTCGGCCCGACGTGCCTGCGCCATCGTCAGCGACTCGGTGTAGGTGCCGTCGTAGGAGAAGAACTGCACCGCCTTCTGGCCGCTTTCTGCCCCGGCCTCGTCGAGGAGGTCGGACAGGCGGACGCCTTCCCACTTCACCCCGGGCACCCGCCAACCGGTGACGCACTGGAAGTCGGCGGTGAGCTTCGTCCGTGGCCGCCGCCGCAGGTCATCGACCGTCAGCGTGAGCTCGCGACCGACGTTGCCGTTGACGGACAACCGGTAGACGGCCGGCGGGCGGAAGGGAAAGCCGTTGGTGACGCTGTAGTAGCGCCAGCCGGCTCCCGGGATGAGGGCGGACAG
>JAVEEH010000142.1 GCA_030840545.1 Frankiaceae bacterium
GTCTGTGGCAGGTTACGAATCGGTGAATGCGGCTCCGCATCAGCCGTCCATACGGACATCACGGACACTCCGCCCGCCGATCGACGGCGTGGCCCCAGCAGTCTCAGCCGAGCAGCGCGTCGACGAACGCCTCCGGCTCGAACGGCGCAAGGTCATCGGGGCCCTCGCCGAGCCCGACCAGCTTGACCGGCACACCGAGCTCACGCTGCACGGCGATGACGATGCCGCCCTTCGCCGTGCCGTCCAGCTTGGTCAGGACGATGCCGGTGATCTCCGCGACCTCAGCGAAGACCCGTGCCTGGACGAGACCGTTCTGCCCCGTCGTGGCGTCGAGCACCAGCAGGACCTCGTCGACCGGCCCTTGCCGCTCGACCACCCGCTTGACCTTGCCGAGCTCGTCCATCAGGCCCTGTTTGGTGTGCAGCCGGCCGGCGGTGTCGATGAGCACGGCGTCCACGTGCTGCTCCGCCCCGGCCTTGACCGCGTCGAACGCCACGCTGGCGGGGTCCGCCCCTTCGGGGCCCCGGACGACGGTGGCGCCGACCCGCTCGGCCCAGGTGGTGAGCTGGTCCGCGGCGGCAGCGCGGAACGTGTCAGCCGCGCCGAGCAGCACGGTGCGCCCGTCGCCGACGAGCGAGCGGGCGAGCTTGCCGCAGGTGGTCGTCTTGCCGGTGCCGTTGACGCCGACCATCAGCACCACGGCCGGTCGGTCGTCGTGCGGCAGGGTCTTGAGCCCGCGGTCGACGTCGGTGCCGATGGCGACGAGCAGCTGGTCGCGCAGCAACGTGCGGACCTGATCCGGTGTGCGCGCGCCGAGGACCATCACCTGGGTGCGCAGGTTGTCCACGATCTGGCGGGTCGCGGCGACGCCGACATCCGCCGTCAGCAGGGTTTCCTCGACCTCGTCCCAGGTGTCGTCGTCGATCGAGTCGCGGGCGAGCAGCGAGAGCAGGCTGCGGCCGAGCGTGCCCTCTGACCGGGCCAGCCTCGCCCGCAGCCGCACGAGCCGGCCGGCTGACGGCGGCGGCACATCGAGCGCCGGAGCCGGTGGCGCGGAGACGACCACAGGCTCGACCGGCGCCGCAGCCACCTCTTCGGGAGCTCGAACCTCCGGCGGTGCCGCTTCGGGCGCCTCGACGGTCGGCGAGTCGGCCGGCGGCGGCAGCTCCCGCCGGGTCGGCGCCTTCAGGAACGCGACGAACGCCGCGACCAGAAAGATCGCCAGGACGATGCCGAGGGCTACGAACTCCACGAGGTGCCAGCCTAGGCGAGGCCTTCACGGCGGCTAGGCCGGCTCGGGCTCCCGCAGCCGCTGGGAGATCACCTGGGTGATGCCGTCGCCGCGCATCGAGACGCCGTAGAGCGAGTCGGCGACCTCCATCGTGCGCTTCTGGTGCGTGATGATGATCAGCTGCGACGCCGTCTTGAGATCGGCGAGCAGGTCGACGAGCCGGGACAGGTTGCGGTCGTCGAGGGCCGCCTCGACCTCGTCGAGGACGTAGAACGGCGAGGGCCGCGCCCGGAAGATCGCGACGAGGAACGCGACCGCGGTCAGCGAGCGCTCACCACCGGAGAGCAGCGACAACCGCTTCACCTTCTTACCCGGCGGCCGGGCCTCGACCTCGACGCCGGTCGCCAGCCAGTCGTCCGGCTCGGTGCGCACCAGCCTGCCTTCGCCGCCCGGGAACAGCACCGAGAAGACCTGTTCGAACTCGCGGGCCACATCTTCGTAGGCGAGCTTGAAGATCTGCTCGACCCGCTCGTCGACGTCCTTGACGACGGTCAGCAGGTCGCGGCGGGACGACTTGAGGTCTTCGAGCTGCTCGGCGAGGAACTTGTGCCGCTCCTCGAGCGCCGCGAACTCCTCCAGCGCCAGCGGGTTGATCCGCCCCAGCAGCGCCAGCGCGCGCTCGGCGGACCGCAGCCGCTTCTCCTGCGCCTCACGGTCGTAAGCGGTGGGCTCGGCCCCGTCGGCACCCGGGATCGGTAGGTCCGGGCCGTACTCACGGAGCAATGACTCGGCCTCGATGCCGAACTCCTCGGCCGCGCGCCCTTCCAAGGCTTCGATCCGCAGCCGCTGCTCGGTCCGGGAGACCTCGTCGCGGTGGACCGCGCCGGTCAGCGCGTCGAGCTCTCCGGCGAGCTCGCGCGAGCGACCGCGGATCGCGAGCAGCTCGCCTTCGAGGACGGTGCGGGCCTCTTCGGCGGCCGAGCGTTCGCCGGCGGCCAGCGCGAGAGATCCCTCCAGCAGTGACAGTGCGTGCGTCGCGACCGCGAGCACCGCCTCGGCGACGACCGCCTCACGAGCCCTGCGTTCCCGAGCGCGAACGGCCCGCTCCCGAGCCTGTCGTTCCGCTGCCGCGGCGTGCTCCAAGGACTGGGCGCGCGCGGCGAGCGAGTGGGTGCGCTCCTCGCCGGTGCGGACCGCCAGGCGCGCCTCGACCTCGGTCGTCCGGGCGGTGATGACCTGGGCAGCAACGCGGTCGCGGTCACCAGGGTCGGGCTCACCGTCGGCGGGGGCACCTTCTGCCGCCGCCAGCCGCTCCTCGAGAGCCGCGAGCCCGGCGAGGTCGCGGTCGCGCGCCTCCATCGCCTCCTGTACGCCGCGCTGGAGCCGGTCGGCCTCACCCACGGCGGCCCGCGCAGCGGCCCCGAGCTGCCCGAGCCGTTCGGCGAAGGCGGCCAGGCGGGCGTCGGACTCGTGCAGCGCCGCCAGGGCGTCGTCGACCTCGTCCTGGGCACGCCGAGCCTCGTCGACGGCACCGGACAGCGCGAAGCGCAGCCGGTCGCCACGGTGAGCGAGCTCGGCGAACTGCTTCTCGGCGTCGGCGAAGGCGGCCCGGACCTCGAGCAGGCTCGGTGCGTCGCCGGCGCCGCCCACGGCCCACTCCACGCCGAGCAGGTCACCGTCGGCGGTGGCGGCCCGCACGCCCGGCAGGTCAGCCACGAGTGCTCGGGCCGCGCCGAGGTCGCTGACCAGCGCGACCCGGTCGAGCAGCCGGGTGAGCGCCGGCCGCAGCGTCTCCGGTGCGGTGACGACGTCGACGGCATAACGCGCGCCCGACCCCGCCGGCAGGGTCGGCCACGGCTCAGCCGGCGGATAGCCGGCGCCACCGATGACGAGACCGGCGCGGCCGGCCTCCTCCGAACGCAGCAGCGCGAGCGCCGCCGCCGCGTCGGCCAGCGAGGACACGGCTACGGCGTCGGCGGCGGCGCCGAGCGCGGCCGCGACGGCGGCCTCCCAGCCGGCCTCGACCTGCACGACCTCGGCGATCGTCCCGAGCACACCGGGCAGCCGGTCGGCCGCAGCCAGCAGCGCACTGTGCCCGTCCTTGCGCGCCAGCCCGAGGGCCAGCGCGTCACGACGGGCGGCCGCCGCGGAGCGCTGCCGCTCCACCTCGCGCTCCTCGTCCTGCAACGCGGTCAGCCGGTCCTCGGCTTCAGTCAGCCCGGCCGCGGCGGTCTCGAACCGGGCATCGAGATCCAGCTCGCCCGCGTCCAGACCGGCCACCTCGGACTCGACAGCGGTGAACTCTCCCTGCGCGGTCGACGCGCGCTGGCGAGCGGAGTCCAGAGCGCCCGTCAGCCGGCCGATCTCGTCCTCGGCCGCGGTCGCCCGGGTGCGCAGGGCCGACACCTGTCCGTGCAGTCGCGCGAGCCCTTCCCGCCGGTCGGCGACAGCGCGTTGCGCAGCCGTCAGCTCGCCCTCGGCCGCGACGAGCAGCGCTTCCAGCCGCTGGCGTTCGCTGGTGGCCGCACCCAGGGCCTGCCGGTCGGCGTCGAGCTGAGCGGCGATCATCTGCCACTCGGCCCGGACCTGGTCGGCTTCCGCCTCGAGCGCGTCCGGGTCACGCCCGGACCGCTGCTCCTCCTCGGCCTCACCGGCATGCCGGCGTCGCTCGGCCGCAAGTGACGCCGTGCCGCGGAAGCGCTCCCGCAGCCCGGCCAGGCGATACCAGGTCTCTTGCGCCCGGGACAGCCGCGGCGTCTCCGCCGCGACCGCTGCTTCCAGCGCGATCTCACGTTCCTGCGCTGATGCCAGCGCCTGCTCGACCTCGGCGCGGCGGGCCAGCAGCGCGGTCTCGTCGGCGACCTCGGCCTCGAGCGTCGACCGCAGCGCGAGGAGGTCGTCCGCCAGCAGCCGCAGCTTGGAGTCGCGCAGGTCCGCCTGCACGACCGCAGCCCGCCGCGCCACCTCGGCCTGCTGGCCGAGAGGCTTGAGCTGCCGGCGCAGCTCGGCCGTGAGGTCCTGCAGCCGGTTGAGGTTGGCCTGCATCGCCTCGAGCTTGCGCAAGGCCTTTTCCTTGCGCTTGCGGTGCTTGAGGACGCCCGCCGCCTCCTCGATGAACGCGCGGCGATCCTCCGGCGCGGCGTGCAGCACCGCGTCGAGCTGACCCTGGCCGACGATGACGTGCATCTCGCGGCCGATGCCGGAGTCACTCAGCAGCTCCTGCACGTCGAGCAGCCGGCACGGGGCGCCGTTGATCGCGTATTCCGACCCACCGTTGCGGAACATGATCCGCGAGATCGTGACCTCGGTGTAGTCGATGGGCAGCGCGCCATCGGAGTTGTCGATCGTCAG
Organism: Frankiaceae bacterium; assembly: GCA_030840545.1. GTDB lineage: Bacteria > Actinomycetota > Actinomycetes > JAFAQI01 > JAFAQI01 > JAFAQI01. The sequence goes on from JAVEEH010000142.1 coordinate 4,583, forward strand.
GACGACCTCGGCGCGGCCCAGCGGCGGGCGACCCGCCG
>JAVEEH010000085.1 GCA_030840545.1 Frankiaceae bacterium
AGATCGCGATGCAGCGAACGCTCGCCGCGGGTCTGCGTCGCGACCTGGAGCTGATCGAGCGCGACGGGCAGTTGGCCAAGAAGCGGTTGATCGAAGCCAACCTGCGGCTGGTCGTCTCGATCGCCAAGCGCTATGTCGGGCGCGGCATGCTGTTCCTGGACTTGATCCAGGAAGGCAACCTCGGTCTGATTCGCGCGGTCGAGAAGTTCGATTACACCAAGGGTTACAAGTTCTCGACCTATGCCACGTGGTGGATCCGGCAGGCGATCACGCGCGCGATCGCCGATCAGGCGCGCACGATCCGCATCCCGGTGCACATGGTCGAGACGATCAACAAGCTGGTGCGGATCCAGCGCCAGCTGCTCCAGGACCTCGGCCGCGAGCCCACGCCCGAGGAGATCGGCCAGGAGATGGAGCTGCCACCCGAACGGGTGCGCGAGATCCAGAAGCTGTCGCAGGAGCCGGTCTCGCTCGAGACACCCATCGGCGAGGAGGACGACTCCAACCTCGGTGACTTCATCGAGGACTCTGATGCCGTCGTACCGATCGATGCGGCGTCGTTCATCCTCTTGCAGGAGCAGCTCGACTCGATCTTGCACACGCTGTCCGAGCGCGAGAAGAAAGTCATCCAGCTGCGCTTCGGTCTCACCGACGGCCACCCGCGCACGTTGGAAGAGGTCGGCAAGGAGTTCGGCGTCACGCGCGAACGGATCCGGCAGATCGAGTCCAAGACGCTGTCGAAGCTGCGCCATCCGTCCCGTTCGCAAAAGCTCCGGGACTACCTCGAATAGGACCTCTCGGCGTGTTCGGCTGCACTCCGGCCCCGATTGGCCCCATGATTCCCCTGACTTGGCGCCAGCTCGGTCCGAAGGGGGTCCGTCATGGCAGTAGACGTAAAGCAGATGCCGCGTAACGATCAGGTCGTTCTAGGGGCGGGCGTGCTCGCTCTCATCGCGTCGTTCTTCCCGTTCTATGGGCTGAGTGTCAGCGCAGGCGGGCTCGGCTCCTACAGCGCCAGCATCAATGCTTGGCACAGCTACGGCACAGTCGGTGTGCTGCTCGTCATCATCGCCACGCTCGTCGCCGCGGCGCAGGTGTTCTCCGCGTCGTCGTTGCCCGAGGTGCCGGTATCCCTGAACTTCGTCGTCGCCGGCGCGGCCGCGCTCGGCACGCTGCTCATCATCCTTCGCGCCTTCACCTACAAGACCGTGTCGGGTGTCGGCGGCAGTGTCGGCCTCAAGTGGGGCGCCTATGTCCTCATGGTCATCTGCGTCATCCAGGTCGCCTTCGCGGTGATGCGGTTGCGCGAGAGCGGCGACGCCATGCCGTGGGAGAACCGCGGCGGCGCTACGACTCCGCCTCCGCCCCCGCCGAGCGCCTAGCTCATCACGCCGAGTTGTCAGACGCTGGGCCCGCTATAGCGTGCTGAGCGTCTGACAACTTTGCATTGACCCAACGGGTGTTGGAACGTTCGGCGACGAACGACACGAACGGCACGACGCCGGCCAGCATCGTCAGCACCGTGCGTAGTGGGGACATCCGGGCCCGGAACGCGAGAACGAGCGTGAGCAAGAGGTAGAGCGGGTAGACGAACACCCCGTGCACGAAGCCGACCCACTTGGCGATGCCGGGGATGTCCGCGGCGTACTTCAGCGGCACCCCGACGCACACCAGCACGATCAGCAGCACGCCGACGAGCCATGCGACGACGCGATAACGCAGCAGGGCACCACTCATCCGGTCAGCGCCCACGACTCTCGATGGCCGTCGTCACGGCGTTGAGCGCGGCCAGCCGGGCGTTCCAGGCAGCAACCTCGGGATCGTCGGCCGCGGCCTCGGGGGCCGGCACCGAGATGCCGACCCGGACGCCCGGCTGCCGGACGATCTCGGTGTCTGGACTGCCCGGTACGACGGGCGTGCCCGGGCTGAGCGGCGCAGCGTTGGGATCGCGCCGCACTTCCTCCAGCAGCGTCTTGCCCCACAGCACCAGGGCAAAGACGGCGAACAGCGGCCACTGAAAGGCGTAGGCGTAGTTCTGAATGCCGCCACTGGCCGAGTTGGCGCGGTGCCACTGCCACAGGCCGAGCCGCAGCATCACGAGCACGGCGGCCAGCACGGTGACATGAAGCAGCCACCACTTCGGCTCGAGCACCCGGCGCACGCCCTCCAGCGTAGGCGCTCAGGCAGCGCGACCCGTCGCCGCGCGGGGTGCGCGCGCCCGGCGACGTCCGGCCTCCGGGTCCTGCAGCAGGCGCAGCACCGCGGCCTCGATCGGGCCGCGGGTGGCGAGCTCGCCGAAGCGCGCGTCGTCACCGAGCCGGTGGAGGTCCTCGCGGATGGTGACGTCGTCGTTGTAGCGGTCGATCACGCGCGGGTCGATGTAGGAGGCGCGGCAAACGGTGGGCGTGTTGCCGAGGTAGTGCGCGACCTCGCTCACCGCGCGGCTGATCGCACGTTTGCGCGCGGTCTCGGACGTGGGTGCGTCGGTGGAGACGGCGAGGGCGACTGCGCACAGCACCGTCGCGTGCCAGGTGCGGAAGTCCTTGGCGGTGAACTCGCCGTCGGTGATCTCACGCAGGTAGTCGTTGATGTCCTGGCTCTTGATGTCGGTCCAACCGTCGACGCCGCGGTAGGCAAGCAGCTCGTCGCCGCCGCCGCGGCGACGCTTGAGCGACCGGACCAGCTCGCACAGCTCATCGTCGGCGAGGGACTGGATCCGCCGCTTGCCGCTCTTGGCGACGTAGTCGAACGTCACCACGCCGCCGCTGCACGTGACGTGGTCGCGGCGCATCGTCGCGAGGCCGAAGGACTGGTTCGGCTGGTTGGGGCCCGTCTCGCGCTCGCGCGCGTATTCCTCGCTGCCGATGCGGAAGAACCCGAGGTCGAGCAACCGCGCGGCGGCGCCGAGCACCCGCGGCTTGTCGACCTCGTCGCGCCGCATGTCGGCGAGCATGCGTTCACGGGCAGCGGGCAGCACAGCAGCGAACGCCAGCATCCGTTCGTGCTTCTCCCGGTCGCGAGCCGTGCGCCACGCGTCGTGATAGCGGTATTGCCGGCGACCGGCCGCATCGGTGCCGGTTGCCTGGATGTGACCGTTGGAAGCCGCGCAGATCCAGACGTCCTCCCACGCCGGGGGCAGGACCAGGTCGCTGATGCGCTGCAGGATCTCGGGGTCGTCGACCCGGTTGCCGGCGGCATCGACATAGCCGAAGCCACGGCCCCGTCGTACCCGACGGATCCCTGGCTCGGCGCAGTCGACGCGACGCAGGCGAGGCACGGCCGGTCAGACCTCGGAGTCGGCAGGGTCAGGGATGCGGCTGCTCACTCGAGGTCTCCTCCTTGCGGCACTGTCCGGCATGAGTACGGCGGGGCCGTCCCCCGCAACGGCCCCGCCGCAGAAATACCCGCCGCAGCGGGAGCTCAGCCTTGAATCATGGTCCGGGATTCGCGCCGTTGCCCGGCGTAGTCACCGGGACGGGACCCGGACCGTAGGGGTCGCCGTGTCCGCCGAGGGGCAGCTTGTCGATCACGCGGTCGCGAGCAGACCCGACAAGGTTGCTCGCCTGCGCCTGCAGCACACCGGCAGCCGACTGGACGGCCGGGTTCTCGGACAGCCCGCGCATGGTGCGGCGGATCTGCTCGTAGCGCTCGCGGCCGGCCTTGGCCCCGAGCGTGTAGCCCGTGGCGAAACCCACCAGGAACGTCACCTTGTAACGCATTGTTTGCCTCCTCGACGCAGGCGATCTACCCGGCCGACGCCCGCATTACGCCGGAAGCTCGCCACGTTCCGTGCGCTAATCTAGGCGCCGTCGTCAGGCGCGACCGACGCACGGTCCCCCATAGCTCAATTGGCAGAGCGACCGGCTGTTAACCGGTAGGTTTCTGGTTCGAGTCCAGATGGGGGAGCAACCACTCCTCTACAGGAGCCGCCGCGCACCCCAGTAGTCCCGCCAGGACCGCAGCGCCGTGATCCGCACGCTGCTTCCGGTGTGGGGCGCGTGCAGCACCAGGCCGTGGCCCGCATAGATGCCGACGTGGTGGATCGTCCGCCAGCCGCCGGGGCCGAAGAACACGAGATCGCCCGGGCGCAGGTGCGCGCGCCCGACTGCGCGGCCGTGCCGGGACTGGTCCGCGGCGTCGCGTGGCAGCGGGACGCCGAGCCGGTGGAAGACGAGGTAGGTCAGCCCGGAGCAGTCGATGCCGCGGTGCGACATCCCGCCCCACAGATAGCGCACACCGAGATAGCCGCGGGCCTGCCGCAGCGCGACGGCCCCGGTCGGATGCGCGGGGGAGCGCACCGGCGCGACGTGCACGTTGCGCCCTGACAGCTGCCGCGTCGGCACCCAGCCGACGATGCCCTGCGGGAACATCGATCCGCGCTGTTGCGGCAGCCGCACCTTGCTCCAGGCGTGCTGCCGGCCAACGACGACCACGCGGTCTCCACGGATCGACTGGGTCATGACCCGTCGGTCGAGGTTCTCGCGCTGGGCCAACGTCTGGGTGCGGATCCAGCCCGTGATGTCGGGCTGCGCGATCAGCGCCAGGTGGTCGACGGGCCGGGCTCGGCTGGGACGGATCCACACGGTCGCAACCATCGCCTGCACCCAGGCGGTGCGGGGGAGAGCCGGGCGGGCGCGTTGTGCCAGTGCCTGGAGCCGTGAGGCCGGGGCGCGAGGAGCAGCGAGGGCGGTGGGGTGCGCCGGGCTGGAGTTCGCCGCGGCCACGATCGGCCAGTC
>JAVEEH010000222.1 GCA_030840545.1 Frankiaceae bacterium
TCCAACTCCCTCGCCGAGGTCGAGGCCGGCGAGGTCGCGACGATCCACCGCTTCGCAGAGACCGAGATCCTCTCGACGTACCTGGTCGCCCTGATCGCGGGCCCGTACGCCGAGTGGCGCGACGAGCACGACGGCATCCCGCTCGGCATCTTCTGCCGGCAGTCGCTTGCAGAGTTCCTCGACGCTGACGAGATCTTCACGATCACCAAGCAGGGGTTCGACTACTTCCACGAGCAGTTCGGCTATCGCTACCCGTGGCCGAAGTACGACCAGCTGTTCGTCCCCGAGTTCAATGCGGGTGCGATGGAGAACGCCGGCGCCGTGACATTCCTCGAGGACTACGTCTTCCGGTCCCGCACGACGGACGCGGCCTACGAGCGCCGGGCTGTGACGATCCTGCACGAGATGGCCCACATGTGGTTCGGCGACCTCGTGACGATGCGCTGGTGGGACGACCTGTGGCTCAACGAGTCCTTCGCCGAGTATGTGTCGACCCGTGCAACCGCCGAGGCGACCCGCTGGGTCGAGGCGTGGACGACGTTCTGCAACATCGAGAAGGCGTGGGCCTACCGCCAGGACCAGCTCCCGACGACGCATCCGATCGCCGCGGACATCCCGGACATCGAGGCCGTCAAGGTCAACTTCGACGGCATCACCTACGCCAAGGGGGCCTCGGTCCTCAAGCAGCTCTCGCACTACGTCGGCGAGGACTCGTTCGCCCTCGCGCTCCGCGACTATTTCCAGCGGCACGAATACGGCAACACGACCCTGCAGGACCTGCTCGACGCGCTGGCCGAGACCAGCGGCCGGGATCTGTCCAGCTGGTCGAAGGAGTGGCTGCAGACCGCCGGCGTCAACACGCTGCGTCCGGTCTTCGACGTTGATGCGGCCGGCAACTTCACGTCGTTCACCATCCGGCAGGAAGCGCCGGAGGCGCATCCGACGCTGCGTTCGCACCGGCTCCGCGTCGGGCTCTACGACCACACCACCGCGGGTGTCGTGCGCCGCGAGCACGTCGAGCTCGACGTCTCCGGAGCCAGCACCGAGGTGGCGGCATTCGTCGGGCAGAAGCAACCCGATCTGGTGCTCGTCAACGACGATGACCTCGGCTACGCGAAGATCCGGCTCGACGAGCGGTCACTGCGCACGCTCGTCGACCACATCGGTGAGTTCCGCGACTCGCTGCCGCGTGCACTGTGCTGGACCGCCGCGTGGGACATGACCCGCGACGCCGAGATGACCGCCGCCGACTATCTCGAGCTCGTCCTGAACGGCGTGGCGCAGGAGACCGAGATCGGCACCGTGCAGTCGCTGCTGCGACTCGCGCGCCAGGCGGCTGACCCGTTCGGCGACCCGGCGCCACGCGCGGCGCGCATCCAGCGCCTCGCCGCCAAGGCGGCGGAGCTCGCCCACGCAGCCGAACCCGGCAGTGACATGCAGCTGGCGTTCGTCCGTTCGCTGGCTGCCAACGCCGTCACCGACGACCAGCTCACCTTCGTCGCCGACCTGCTGTCCGGCACGCAGGTCATCGACGGGCTCGCGGTCGACACCGAGCTGCGCTGGACCCTGCTGCTGCGTCTGGTCGTCATGGGCCGCGCCGGCGACCGTGAGATCGACTCCGAGCTCGACCGCGACAACACCGCAGCCGGCAAGCGGCACTCACTCGCCCTGTTCGCCGCCCGGCCGACCGCAGCGGCCAAGGAAGAAGCGTGGCTGCTGGCGGTCGAGGACGAGGACCTGCCCAACGCCGAGCAGGCAGCCGTCATCACCGGCTTCCAGCAGGCCGAGCACCGCGCACTGCTGGCGCCCTACGTCGAACGCTATTTCTCCTGCGTCTCGGCGGCGTGGGAGAGGCGCACCAGTGAGATGGCGCAGCAGATCGCCATCGGTCTCTACCCCATCTACATCGACGAGCAGTCGACGATCGACCGGACCGACCGCTATCTGCGGGAGGCGCAACCCGTGCCGCCGCTGCGCCGGCTGATCACCGAGGGCCGCGACAACCTTGCGCGGATCCTGCGGGCTCAGCAGCGCGACATGCGCTCGAGCTAGACCGGGCTAGTGCCGAGCCGCCGGCAGCTCGCGACCGGCTGCTTCGGAGAGCATCCGCAGACCGGTCGTGATGCCGCCGACGAGGTCACCGCCGGAGAACGAGGTCGTCATCGACAGCGCAGCCAGTGCACAGGCGCGGTCGCTCAGCCGGCGGCTGGAGTCCTTGCCGGTGACGATCTCGAGCTGTCGGTCGCCCGGCGCGACCAGCACCAGCACCGCCCGCGGCGACACGGCGCCGAGCGCGGCGTGCAGCCGCTCGGCATGGTCGCGGATCTCGCCCTCGACCGCTCCGACATAGACCGAGTAGTGCAGGCCGGTTTCGCTGCTGGCAATCGAGCACGAGCGGCTGATCTCGCGGACGTGTCCCTCGGTGAACGGCTCGCCGTTACCACTCGGCACTGGCCCCACCCCTTCCGGTGGCGCCGGGGCGGGCACTGCTGAGCGCACTGTCCGGGTCGTCGGGACCGCCGAACCACAGCGGGTCGTGCTTCCACGCCCGACCCGGTCGATAGCGGGGGCGTCGCAGCATGGACGGCAACGTCGAGAAGAACGCGATGACGAGGAAGGCCCCGAGCGGGATGAGGACGTAGATCACGATGACCAGACCGGCACCGAGGGGCTTGCCCTTCCCCTCCCCGTCGTCGAGGGCCAGCGCGGGTGTGGCGACCACGACGACGGACGCGAGGGCGGCGACGACGGCAGTGACGAGGCGACTTCTCACGGACGGAAACTATCGAATCCCGTCGCGCAGGTCCGCAGCGAGGCGCTCGACGCGCGGATCCGCGAGCAGGTCCTCCAGTCGCATCGGCCGCTCGTCGGAGTCGGCGACCGGCAGCCGCCAGTTGGGATAGTCGTCGACGGTGCCCGGCATGTTGGGCTGGCGGAGGTCTCCGACCGCGTCGCCCGGCGCAGCGAGGACATAGCGGCTCGGGGTGGCCGCGATGAAGCGGTGCAACGCCCGCACGAGCTCATCCTCCGGGGCATCAGCCGACCCGAGCACGCCGCTCGCGACGAGATGGGCGAGGAGCTCGGCGCGCTCGGCCCGCCAGGCCGCCTCCTCCGCGGCCGGATCGTCGAGCAGCCCCAGCTCGGCACGGACCCGGACGTGCTCGCCGCGCAGCCAGGCCAGCGCCGTCGGCAGGTCGTGGGTCGTCACACTCGCGGTCGCTGCCTCGCGCCACTTGTCGACCGGCTGCAGCGGTCCGCTCTCGCCCGGAGCGTCCCCGTCGGTTCGCTCGAACCACAGCACCGAGCTGCCGAGCACGCCACGGTCCGCGAGGGTGTCCCGCACCGTCGGCGTCACGGTGCCCAGGTCCTCCCCGACAACGATCGCGCCGGCCCGCTCCGTCTCGAGGGCGATGACACCGAGCAACGCGTCGGCGTCGTAGGACACGTAGGCCCCCTCGCGCGGGCTGGCCCCCTCGGGGATCCACCAGAGCCGGAACGTGCCGAGCACATGGTCGATCCGTACGCCGCCGGCGTGCCGGAGCAGCGAGCGGAGCATGTCGCGCAACGGCGCGTAGCCGAGCTCAGCCATCCGGCGCGGATGCCACGGCGGCATCCCCCAGTCCTGGCCCTGCTGGTTGTACATGTCCGGCGGCGCGCCGAACCTCGCGTCCAACGCGAGCGCCTCCTGCAGCATCCACGCGTCGGCCCCGCCGGGGTCCGCACCGACCGCGAGGTCATGCACGATGCCCACGTCCATGCCCGCGGCCAGTGCCTCGCGCTGGGTCCACGCGAGCTGCTGGTCGGCGAGCACCTGCAGCCAGACGAAGAACAGCACGCGTTCGGCGAGGTCGACCCGGGCCCTGGCGACGGCAGGCGTGGCCGCACGGCGCAGCTCCGACGGCCACCGCCGCGAGTCACTGCCGTGCACCTCGGACAGCGCGCACCACGTCGCGAACGTCCAGAGGTCGTCGTCCGCCGGCGGCAACAACGAGCTCCCGTCGAGGCTCGCCGCGGTCCGGCTCCAGAGCAGCTCGAGCGCCGCCAGCTTCGCCGCCCACGCCGCGTCACGGTCGATCCGGTTGGGCTCGTAGGTCGGCCGCAGCGCGTCGACCTCGGCTCGCAGCTCGGCGCCGGCGTCGGCGTACCAGGCGGTGTTCTCCACCCGCAGATAGAGCGGGTTGGTCCACCGTCGGCTGCCCGGGTAGTAGGGCGACGGTTGCATCGGCACCGTGGGAGCGACCGCGTGCAGCGGGTTGACGAGCACCAGGCCGCCGCCCCGCTCCGCCGTCCAGTGCGTCAGGGTCGAGAGGTCCGACATGTCACCGACACCCCACGAGTCGGCGGAGCGCATGGCATAGAGCTGCACCATCCAGCCCCACGCCCGCCGGTCGCGGCGGTGCACCCGCTCGGGCGTCACGACGACCGGCACCTGTCGCGCACCGGTCTCGAGGCAGTGCCAGCCGAGCGGTAGTCCCGGTGGCAGTGCGACGTGACCTCCGTCGGTCGCAACGGTGCGATGCGTGCCGTCCTCGAGCCGCAGCTGCGCGGGACCGCCGACGGCCACGCGCGCGCCGGCCGACTGGCGAAGGACCACGACCGGCGGCAACAGCGGCCGACGGTCCACCTCGCGCAGCGCGTCGTCCAGGGCCGCCGGTGTCGACGCGTCGACACCCAGCGCGCCGAGCACCGCGACCACCGCGGACCGATCGACCTCGACCGGGCGACGGAGCTGGTCCTCGTACGACGTGGCTACGCCGTGCGCCGCTGCCAACCGTTGGAGCTGCGGGTCGACCGTCACCAACAGGCGGGCTTGCGGTGTGCCCAGGGCTCAGCGGCCTCGATCTGCGCAGCAAGCCGGAGCAGGGTGACCTCGTCACCCGGCCGGCCGATGAGCTGGATGCCGATCGGCAGGCTGTCGTCGGTCCAGTGCAGCGGGATCGAGACGGCGGGCTGGCCACTCATGTTGTAGGGCGCGGTGAAGGGCGTGAACCGCTTCTGGTTCTCGAAGTCCTGCGCCGGGTCGGCGTCGTTACGCAGGCCACCCACCTTGGCCGGCGGCTGGGCGAGCGTCGGCGTGAGGATCGCGTCGAAAGGCGCGCTGCGCTCGAGCTCGCCGCGGGCCGTCGTCCGCAACGTGCCGAGGGCGGCGTAGAGGTCGAGGGCGGACAGCGTCTTGCCGCGTTCGCGCAACCAGGTCGTCAAGGGCCGCAGGCCCGGCTCGGCCTCCGGCGGGATCGGCAGCGACGCGAACTCGACCGCCCAAAGCCGCTCGAACAGCGCGATGAGGTTCGCGTCGAACGTCGTCGCGTGGTCCTCGACACTGTGACCGAGCTGCTCGAGCAGCTGGGAGGCGTGCTCATAGGCGGCGACGCAGTCCGGGTGGATCTCGGCCCCGGGGACGGCAGGTGTGATGTAACGACCGATCCGCAGCCCGCGTGGTTCGTCATCGCAGGCGGCCAGGAAGGTGCCGGACGACGGCGGCGGCTGCCAGACCCAGTCCTGCGGGGTCGGACCTGCCATCGCGTCGAGCAGCGCCGCCGCATCTCGGACGGTGCGCGCGATCGGGCCGTGCACCGACAAGCCGCTGATCTCCGCGCT
>JAVEEH010000013.1 GCA_030840545.1 Frankiaceae bacterium
GCGCCGACGCGTCCAACCTCGCCGGGTCGACCGCGGCCAGCTCCCCGACCAGCCCCGCGGTGACCGGCAACGTCTCGGCGTCGGCGACCACCGCTGCCGGGTGACGCGGCCGGTCCGGGTCGCCCGCCACGAGCGCGTCGAGCCACGCGTCGTCGGTTGCGGCCCACTCGACCGGGACACTCCGCATCTCCGGCGGCAGCTCACCCGGCGTGGCGAGCAGCGACTCGGCCGCGAGCCGGTCGTAATACTCCTGCTCGACAGCCGTGTCCCCGGAAGCACTCCGGATCGCCAGCCCCTCGAACATACGTTCGATCATAAGGGACGACCCCGACAATTTCAAGCCGGCGAATTGCTCATCAAAGATGTCCGCGAACGAGTGACGGTGCCTCACCCAAAGGAGGTCCGGGAACCGGTCAGCCCAACCCCTCAGCGAGAGCGAGAGCCGGCGGACACCAGGCCCACGCCGACCACGACGATGATCGGCCCCAGGATCGCCCACAATGTCGCGCCGCTCATCGAGCTGCCGCCGAGGACACCGAGGCCCTGCAACGTGAAGACGGCGCCGGCCAGCGCGACGAGCACGCCGATGCCGGTCAGCAGTCGCCTGTTCACATGGCGATGCTGTCACGGCCGCGCGCCTTGCTTCCTGCCGCGACCGGGAACACACTGTGGACGTGATCATGACCAAGCGGCACGACCGGGACGCGAGCGCAGCCTTCATGGACGTGCCCCAACCCGATCCGTCGGCCGAGGTGGATCCGTTCTGGCTGCAGCTGCGCGGCGAGGCGACGCTGCCCGCCCTCTACATGCCGCCGTCGATGCCCGGAAGCCATTCCCGGTGGATGCGGATGCTCGCGACCATGCTGATCTCGATCTTCATGCTGGCGACCACGCTCGGGATCTGCCTGACCTACGGACCGCCGAGCTGACCGACTGACGTCCGTCCCTGGGGGAACGCATGACGAGTCGCTGGGCACGTATGGCACCGCTGACCGGACTGCTGGCCGTCCTGATCGCGTTCCTCGCGGTCGGCGTCATCGGCGGAAACACGCCGAACGCAAAGGACTCGGCACAGAAGGTCTTCGACTTCTACGTGAAGCACCGCAACGCCCAGATGGGCGCTGCGTTCTTCCTCTCCCTCGGCGGCGGGCTGCTCATCTTTTTCTCCGCCACCTTGCGTCACGTGCTGGCGCGTCCACCTGCGCGGGGGCAGCTGGCGTCGGCTGCCTTCGGCGGCGGCCTCGTCGGCGCATCCGGCCTCCTACTCTCCGCAACCGCGCACCTCGCCCTGGCTGACAGCGGCAAGCACGGGAGCCCGACAGCCGCGCAGACACTCAATCTCCTCGACAACAACACCTACTTCCCCGCTGTCGTCGGGATCGCCGTCCTGGTCCTCGCAGCCGGCATCTCGATCATCCGCACCAGGGTGCTGCCGCTGTGGCTCGGCATCGTCGGAGTCGTCGCGGGGGTGGCGTCGCTGACGCCGGCCGGCTTCTTCGGCTTCCTCCTCGCCCTGCTGTGGATCGCCGTCGTCAGCGTCTGGCTCACCGCCAGCCCCGTCGGTGACGACCCGGTGGCGGCGACGAGCACCGCGGCCTGACCAGGCGGAAGTCAGAGCCGGGCGACGACCTGATCGCCGAAGCCGGCGACCGCGCGCACGAGCTCCACGCGGGACTCACCCGGCAGCGTCACCGTGGCCCAGGTGACACCGAGGTCGGACATCGCCTGCAGCTCATCGACCACTGCTGCGGGTTCGGGGCTCGCCCGCGCGAACATGTCCAACCCGGACGGCATGAACACGACGTCGATCGGCTGCGTGCGACCGGTCTCGCGAGCCAGCTCGCGCATGAGCTGGATCCGCGCGCCAAGCTCCTCGAGTGACTCCAGGCCCGGAGTGCGCAGATGTCGTGCGGCCTTCTGCGGGCTGGGCATCGGGACCCAGCCGGAGCCGAGCTCCACGGCGCGACGGATCGCGCGCTTGCTGTTGCCGCCGACCCAGATCGGTGGTCCGGGTTGCTGCACCGGCCGCGGCAAGGACAGGACGCCATCGACCGGCTCACCGGACCAGGCACGGGTCATGAGCCGGATCGTGTCGTCGAGGACATCGTTGCGGCGCTCGAAGTCCGCCCCGACCGCGGCGAACTCACCTTCGAGGTAGCCCGCGCCGACACCAAGGATGACCCGACCACCGGACAGCACGTCGAGGGTCGCGATCGTCTTCGCCGAGAGCAGCGGATGCCGGTACGCCGGCACATAGAGGTTGGTCTGCAGCCGCAATGTCGAGGTCGCCGCTGCCGCAAACCCGAGCGTGATCAACGGATCGACCGTGTGATGCCCACCTCCGGCGATCCAGGACTCCGGCGGCGCCGGGTGGTCGGTCACGAAGACTGCGGCGAAGCCCGCCCCTTCCGCGGCTCGCGCGAGCTCACCCACGGCCGCGCCGGTCAGGAACTCCGCGGCAGCATCGACGCGATGCGTCGGCAACCCGAGCGAGACCTGCATCACGCGTCCCCGGCGAGGACGCACCGCGTGCCCGAGTAGATCGTCGGCATGCACTTGTTGCAGTGCACGCAGAGCCCGTCCTGACGCGTGCCGGACCGGAACGTGTTGACGAGGTCCGGCTCGCGCAGCAATGCGCGCGCCATCGCGACGAGGTCGAAGCCCTCGGCGACGATCGCGTCGATCGTCTCGCGCTTGTTGACGCCGCCGAGATAGATCAGCGGCATCGTGAGCGCCGCGCGGAACTGCCGCGCGTAGTCGAGGAAGAAGGCCTCCTCGAAGGGGTATGCCGGAAACAGCTTCGGTGCCAGCAGCCGCAACCCGGGGCGGACGTATCGCGGTTGGGACGCCAGCATCTCCGCCAGCGGCACGTCGCCCCGGAAGAAGTACATCGCGTTCTCCAGCGAGCTCCCGCCGGTCAGCTCAAGCGCATCGAGCATGCCATCGTCCTGGAACAGCCGGGCGATCTCGATGCTCTCGTCCAGCCACAGGCCGCCGGGCACCCCGTCGGTCATGTTGAACTTCGCCGTCACGGCCACCCGGTCGCCCACCGCGTCCCGCACCGCCCGGACCACCTCGCGCGGGAACCGGGCGCGACCCTGCAGGTCGCCGCCGTACTGATCCCGTCGGCGGTTGAGCCGGGGGCTGAGGAACGAGCTCAGCAGATAGCCGTGCCCGAGGTGCACCTCGACCGCATCGAATCCCGCCTCGACCGCGCCGGCGGCCGCTCGCGCGAAGTCGGACCTGACCCGGTCGAGGTCGGCCGGCGAGGCGGCCGGAACGAACCCCTTCGCGGGCGCGCTGAACCGCCGCGAGGGGGCGAGCGACCGTCGCTTGTTGGATCGCGCGTCGGCCACGAGCCCGGCGTGGCCGAGCTGCGCGCAGGCCGCGGTGCCCTCGGCGTGCACGGCGTCGGTGACGCGCCGCAGATCCCGCGACGTGTCGGCGTCGAGCACCAGGCAGTGCGGCTGGACCCGGCCCTCCGGCGCGACCGCGCAGTAGGCCACGGTCGTCATGCCGACCCCACCCCGCGCCACGCGAGCGTGGAACTCGACCAGCTGGTCGGTGACCCGCCCGCGGGGCGTGGCGCCTTCGAAGGTCGCCGCCTTGACCACCCGGTTGCGCAAGGTCACCGGGCCCAGCCGCGCCGGGGCGAACGCACCCGTCGACATCACCGGTGGGGCCATGGGCGGACCGTACCTGACGACCCGTCAGGTACTCCCGCTATCCTCGTCCGGTGCGCGTAGGACTGGACAGCAGATTCGGGAAAGCCGTCATCAAGATGGCGGGCAGCAAGACGTTCATGCGGATCGGCCCCAAGGTGGTGCCGCATGTCGACCGGTTCCTGCACAAGGTCAGCGGCGGCAAGTTCATCTCCAGCGGCGGGCTGCTGCCGTCGATGGTGCTGACCACTACGGGCGCGAAGACCGGTCAGCGCCGGACGACGCCCCTCGCCACCAAGCCCGAGGACGATGGCTGGTTCGTCGTCGGCAGCAACTTCGGGCAGACCAAGCACCCGGCCTGGACCGCCAACCTCATCGCCAACCCGGAGGCCGACGTCTCCTACAAGGGCAGGAACACTCCCGTGACGGCGCATCTGCTCACTGCCGAGGAGAAGGCCGAGGTGTGGCCCCGGCTGGTGAAGTTCTACCCGAACTACGACGTCTACGTCGATCGCAGCGGCCGCGACCTGCGGGTCTTCCGACTCGACCCGAGATAGCCCGCGCGACGTGCGCGTCGCGCTGACCGGCGGCACCGGCTACGTCGGCGCGTTCACGGTCCAGGCCCTCCTCGCCGCCGGTCACCAGCCGCGGCTTCTCGTGCGGAGCCGCGAACGGCTCGCCGCAAACGTCGCGCCGCTCGGGATCGACGTCGACGACCTGGACGTCGTGTCCGGAGACATGACCGACGCCGACGCCGTTGCCACTCTGATGGACGGTGCCGAGGCCGCGATCCACGCTGCGGCCGTCGTCGCTGCTCTCAACCGCGCCGACGCCGACCACACCATCGACGTCAACGTCCGCGGCACCAGGACCGTCGTCGACGCAGCGCTCGGCGCCGGCTGCGACCCGGTCATTCACGTCTCGAGCGTTGCCGCGTTGTTCAACCCGGCCGAACCGGTCGTGCACACGGACCTGCCGCCCGCGTCACATGCCGCCAGCCCCTACACCCGCTCCAAGGCACTCGCCGACGAGCTGGTCCGGCAACGACAGGCAACCGGCGCTCCTGCCGTCATCGTCTATCCCGGTGGCGTCAACGGACCGGCCGCCGGCAGTGCCTACGGCGAGGTCGCCGCCGGGTTCGTGTCGATGCTCAAGACGGGTTTCCTCGCACTGGACGATGGCGGCATCGCGGTGATCGACGTACGCGACCTCGCCGCGGTGCTCGTCGCCGGCCTTGAGCCGGGGCTCGGTCCGCGCCGGTTCATGGTCGGCGGTCAGATGGTCACGTTGCCCGAGATCGGGGTCATCATCCGCACTCTCACCGGGCGTCGCTTCCCCGTCTTGCCCACCCCGGGCGCAGTGCTGCGCGGCCTCGGCCGCGTCAGCGACGCCCTACGCCGCGTCGTACCTTTTGACACGGTTTTCACCGCCGAGGCGATGGCCCTGCTGACGCTCGCACGGCCGACCGATGACACCGCGGTGCACGAGCAGCTCGGTATCCGCTATCGGGACCCCACCGAGACGATCGAGGCATCGCTGCGTGCGCTCCATGCCGGCAGCATGCTCTCCGCCAGACATGTCGGTTTGCTCGCACGACCCGGCTGACAGTGGTAGGACGACGCCAGGCGCGCCAGCGCTGTCGACGTCCTGGGGGTTCCGATGAGCAAAGCGCGTGCAACAGCCACCATCATCGCAAGTGCAGGGGTCGCCGTCGCGCTCACGGCAACGTCGTTCGCGATCGCGTCACCCGCGACGACACCCACCCCCGGGGTCGTCAAGCTCTACAACATCAACCTCGAGTCAGCCCCGGTCCACAACGGCATCCACCCCAGCTTCATCGGGACGCCGGTGTCGGTGAACTTCGTCAACCGCAAGACGACGGCGCTCGTGGTCGCGACGCTGGACTACTACAGCACGGACGGCAACCAGCTCGACGCCGACCTCGCGCCCTGCTATTCCAAGGGCACCGGAGCTGCCAAGGCGACGACCCGCGTCGAACCCAACTTCTACTCGTCGGCGAGCAGCTACTTCGCGCAAACCGTCTCCGGTGCGATCGGCAACCTGCCGGCGGGCACCTATCACGTCGGTGTCTGCACGTGGTACGAGTCGGCCAACGTCGGACACGGGCACGGCACGGCGACCGTCGAGGTGGTGCAGGCGCAGGCAGTTCTCGGCTCCGTCTGAGTCGCGGCGGCGTGATCAGGCGTCGCGGACCGCGATGAGTCCACCGAAGCAGGAGATGTAAGCCGTGCCGTCCGGCCCGATCGTGATGGGGGCCCACGCGTTGTCATACGCCGGTCCGTCACCTGTGTGAATCCGCGCGACCGTGCGTCCGGTGCGCCAGTCGACGACGGTCAGGTACCACGCGTCGATGCCGGATGCCTGCCGCGTCGGTGAGTAGAGGTAGAGGTTTCCGTTGCCGCGGGCGAGCTTCGGCACCACCGACGGTGACAGCACCC
>JAVEEH010000259.1 GCA_030840545.1 Frankiaceae bacterium
CTGCGCCCGTCGACCCGGCCGAACCCGCAAAGGATGTTGGGCGCGAACAGCGCGTGCACCTCGAGGAATTCTCCGTCGTCGAGCACGTGCCCGATGACCGTGTGCATGTCGTAGGGCTGGTTGGACGAGTCGGGGATGAACGTGTCGAGCTCGTCGTCGGCCGCCAGGCTGTCGAGGTCGGTCTCGTCGTAGGTCGGCGGGTCGTCGACGTTGTTGCTCGGCAGGTAGGACAGCAGGGCCTTCGTCAGCTCGATGCCGTCGGCCTCGTCCGTCGCGAGGAAGTGCGCGACACCGCTCTTGGTGTTGTGGGTGCGCGCGCCACCGAGGTCTTCGAAGCTGACGTCCTCACCGGTGACCGTCTTGATGACATCGGGCCCGGTGATGAACATGTGTGAGGTCTGGTCGACCATCACGATGTAGTCGGTGATCGCCGGGGAGTAGACGGCGCCGCCCGCACACGGACCCAGCACGAGCGAGATCTGCGGCACCACGCCGCTCGCCATCACGTTGCGGTAGAAGATCTCGGCATAGAGCCCGAGGGCGACGACCCCCTCCTGGATCCGCGCGCCACCTGAGTCGTTGATGCCGATGACCGGACAGCCGGTGCGCATCGCCAGGTCCATGACCTTGCAGATCTTCTCGCCGAAGACCTCGCCCAGTGAACCGCCGAACACCGTGAAGTCCTGGCTGAAGACGCAGACCGGTCGACCGTCGATGGTGCCGTGTCCGGTGACGACACCGTCGCCGTAGGGGCGGTTGTCCTGGATGCCGAAGTCGTGGGCGCGGTGCCGGGCCAACGCGTCGAGCTCGACGAACGAGCCGTCGTCGAGGAGTGCCAGGACGCGTTCGCGCGCCGTCATGCGCCCCTCGGCATGACGCTTCTCGACTGCCGAGGCTGAGCCGGCGTGCACCGCTTCGTCGACCTTGTGGTCGAGCTGGGCGAGCTTGCCTGCCGTCGTGTGCAGGTCGGGTACGTCGGGCGGCGGTTGCTGCGGCTCGGCGCTCATAGCCCGTAGCGTACGGCTGTGCCCGATCCCCTCGCCTCGTCGTGGACGGACCTCGACCGTCCGCCGCTGTCCGCGGCTCGGTTGCAGCGGGTCGTCGACGGGAGCGCGCTGTGGCGCGAGATCCGGGTGGTGGACGTCACCGCTTCCACCAACGCCGACGTTGCCGCGGCAGCGGCGCTCGGCGCCGCTGAAGGGCTGGTCATCATCGCCGAGGAGCAGCGGGCCGGCCGCGGCCGCCTCGATCGACGCTGGGAGTCCCCGGCCCGGACCGGCCTGTTGGTGTCGGTGCTGCTGCGCCCGGACGTGCCGGCGTCCGCGCTGCCGCTGCTGCCGCTGCTGGTCGGGCTGGCGGCCGTCGAGTCGGTGCGGGCAGTCGCCGGGGTCCCGGTCGGGCTCAAGTGGCCCAACGACGTGCTGGCCGGGGGACGCAAGCTGGGTGGCGTCCTCGCCGAACGACTCGGCGGTGTCGGCTCGGCATCCGGAGTCGTGGTCGGCATCGGCCTCAACGTCTCCACCCGCGCCGAGGAGCTCCCCCTCCCGACAGCGACGAGCATCCACCTCGAAGGCGGTGTCATCGACCGGGAGCCCCTCGCCAAGGAGCTGCTGCGCGCGCTCGAACGCCGGTACGCCGCCTTCCGGTCCTCCGGCGGATCGCCGGTGTCCGTTCTGCCGGCCTACCGGCAGGTGTGCGAGACGATCGGGCAACGCGTCGAGGTCCAGCTTCCGGAGGGCGGAGCCGTCATGGGAACAGCGGTGAACGTGAACGACAGCGGGATGCTGGTCGTCCGCGATGACGCCGGGCGGGAGACCGCTCGGTCGGCCGGTGACGTGGTGCACCTGCGGCAGGAGGGCTGACATGCCGTTCCCACACAGACTGCTCGGCGAGGACGAAGAGGTCGTGCTCGACCTGCATCCGCACTGGAAGCAGCTGCTGGTTCCCGTCGCGCTGATCCCGATCGTCATCGGGATCGCGACCTATGTCTGGGCGGTGCTGCCTTCGGGCTCGGCTCAGACCGCGCTTCGGTGGGCGGTCGTCGCCATCGCAGTGCTGCTGCTGCTGCGCTTCTCCCTGTGGCCGTTCCTGAAGTGGCAGACGACGCACTACGTGTTGACGACTCGGCGGGTCATCATCCGCCAGGGCGTCTTCGGGCGCAGCGGCCGTGACGTGCCGCTCACCCGCGTCAACGACGTCTCGTTCCAGCACTCGCTGCTCGAACGGATGTTGCGATGCGGGACCTTGACGATCGAGTCGGCCGGCGAGCACGGGCAGGTCGTCCTCCCGGAGGTGCCGAAGGTCGAGCTGGTGCAGCGCGAGGTCTATCGCTGCGTCGAGGCCGAGGTGCGCCGGCAAGGCGGGCCATGGCGGGAGCCGACGGCCGACGGGAGCAGCTGAGCAAGAATGCGGCCGTGACCTCGACCGATCCCGGCCACGAGGACGAGGGGCTGGCCGCCCTCGAGCACGAGCTGCTCGGCGGGCTGCGCCGCTACACGCGGCAGCAGGTGGCCGAGGAGACGGGCGTCTCCGTCGACGAAGCCCGCGTCCTGTGGCGGGCACTCGGCTTCGCCGACGTCGGCGATGACGACCCCGTCTTCACCGACCGCGACGTCCAGGCGCTCCGATCGGTGGGCGAGCTGGTGAGCAGAGGCATCATCGACGCGGACACCCAGCTGGCCATGACCAGGGCGATGGGGCAGTCCCTGTCCCGGCTCGCCGAGTGGCAGGTGGCGGCCATCACGGCTGCGCTCGGTGCGGGCGCCCCGCTCGATCCGGAGTCGGCGACAGCAGCAGCCCGCGAGCTGGTGCCGGTGATGGAAGGTCTCATCGACTATGTCTGGCGTCGCCATCTCGCCGCGGCCGCCGGGCGTGCGCTCGCCGTGTCAGCTGACGGCTCGGTTGCCCGCAGCCTGGTCGTGGGCTTCGCGGATCTCGTCGGTTTCACTTCGCTGACCCGACACGCCGACGAAAAGGAGCTGGCCCTGCTCGTCGACCTCTTCGAGGCCGCTGCCGCCGACGTGGTGGCAGAGCTGGGTGGCCGGGTGATCAAGACTGTCGGCGACGAGGTGATGTTCACGGCGGACGACCCGCAGACCGGCGCCGAGATCGCCCTGCGGCTCGCCGAGCGGGTCGCGGCGATCGACGGGCTCCCCGACCTGCGGATCGGTCTCGCCTACGGGACCGTGCTGTCGCGCCTCGGTGACGTCTACGGCGAACCGGTCAACATCGCGGCCCGGCTCACGTCGATCGCCAGACCAGACAGCGTGCTCGTCGACCGTGAGCTGGCCGCCGCTCTCGACGGCGACGACCGATGGCGGTTACGACGGACGCCGCCGCGGCCGGTGCGCGGCTACGCGTTGCTCCACCCGGTGCGGCTGCGGCGCTCGTCCGAGCCGCCCGGCAACGAGTGACGTCAGAGCGGGACGATCAGCGCCGGCGTACGGACTTCGTCAGCCCCTGCCAGAGGCCGCGCTTGGCAGCGGCGGATGCCTCCGCCTCCCGGCTCTGCTCGCGGCACTCCCGGAGGCTCTTGTCGAGCCGGCGCGCGCGCCAAGCGAGGTCACCGATGCGCTCGCCGCGCTCGGCGATGATGCTGGTCGCGCCGACGAGCTCCTTGCTGTAGTCGCCGGTTCCGAGCCGAGGAGGACGGGCGTCGGTATAGCCGAGCTTTGCGTAGTCGTCCGCATAGATGTCAGCGATGGTGTCGATGACATGACTGGGGAACGCGCGCTCGATAGGCGGCAGAGGCGTCTCGTTGCTGCGCCGGGTGGCGAGGCGTTCGGTGTAGCCCTGAGCCTCGACGTGCGTCTGCAGGTCTCGCATCATCTGGCCGAACTCGGACGTGTCGTAGACCCGGTCGTAGGGTGCGACGCCGATGTTGAGCAACTCGCTCTGCTTGCGGAAGTGGATGTCGGCAAGCACGGGCGCGTCATGGTCTTTGCTGATGGCGCGGATGAAGCTCTCCCAGTCGTCCATCACGTCGTCGGTCGACTCGGGCAGCCGCGGCAGCCAGGTCTCGTCGCGGAACTCGTGCATGAACCTCGGCTCGCGCAACAGGAACTTCGACTGCCAGCCGGACCACAGGCGGGTGGCCGGGTGGCGCGTCATCGTGAAGAAGAACCAACCGTTCTCCGGTGTGACTGCCTCGAGATCCTCGGGCGCGAGGTCGGTGAGCCGGGGAGTGCCGCGCCAGAGCACCCGGCGTTGGTGCACCGTCGTCGCCCGCGTCGTCTCACTGCTCAGCGACGCGTAGAACATCTGCGGCTCGTAGCCCTGCAAGTCCGAGAGCAGCCACTTGATCGTCGTGCACGCGGCCTTGGGAGTGGAGACGTAGACCAGCTTCCACCGCGGCAACACGAACGTGGCACTTCTGCGCAGGAGGGGCACCTGCTCGGGTTTCATCTCACCAGTTCCCTGCGGTTCGAGCCGATGTCGACGGCGTTCGCGCTTCAACGCTAGCAAAGCCAGGGCGCGGTCCACCGGTCCAGGCGCGGCACCTAATCTGGGCTGGTGAGTGACCTGCCGACGACCTTGAGGCTCCGTGAGGTGGGTCCCCGCGACGGGCTCCAGAACGAGGCGCCGGTGCCCACCGAGGCCAAGGTGGAGCTGATCGACGCGCTGTCTAAGACCGGCGTCGAGCGGATCGAGGCGGTCAGCTTTGTGCACCCCCGGGCGATCCCGCAGATGGCCGATGCGGACGAGGTCTGGCGCCGGATCGCCCGTAACAGCGGCGTCCGCTACTCCGCCCTTGTCCCCAACCTCCGCGGCGCACAACGCGCCCTCGACCTGGACGTACGCGACATCGAGGTCGTCGTCAGCGCCAGCGACACCCACAACCGCAAGAACGTGAACCGCTCGACCGAGGAGTCGCTGGACGAGGCGGCGGCGTTGGTGGACCTCGTGCACGGCGTGGGTGGAACGGTTCAGGTCATCGTCTCGACCGCCTGGGGATGTCCCTACGAAGGTGACGTGCCGGCGGAGCGGGTCCTTGGCGTCGCGGCCCGTGCCGTCCGGGACGGAGCGGACAGCATCTCCTTCGGCGACACGACCGGCATGGCCACCCCGGGCCGGGTGACCCGGCTGATCGGTGAGCTGCGCTCGGCGTTCCCGGACATCGACGTCAACCTGCACTTTCACAACACCCGTGGAGCCGGCCTCGCCAACGTGCTGGCGGCGTTGCAGCTCGGGATCAACGACTTCGACGCGAGCGTCGGCGGCCTGGGCGGCTGCCCCTACGCGCCGGGAGCCAGCGGCAACATCGCCAGCGAAGAGCTCGTGCACATGGTCGAGGACATGGGCGTCGACACCGGCATCGATCTGGATGCGCTTCTCGACGTGGCGTCGACCGCGGAGCGGATCGTCGGCCGGACGTTGCCGTCCCAGGTGCTGCGGGCCGGGCCGCGCACCCGGCTCGCAGCGTCCTGACAGCTACGCTCCGGGGCCGTGAGCGACATCCAGCCGCCGGGACGCGGCACCGACGAGCCTGGGCACCCGCATCTGGCCGAGCTTCGCGACCGCATCCTCACGGGTGGGGCGAGCAAGTACCACGACTCGAACGCCGCCGTCGGCAAGCTGTTCGCGCGCGAGCGGATCGCCCGGTTGGTCGACGAGGGGTCCTTCACCGAGGACGGGTTGTTCGCCAACGCCCTCGCCGCTGATCTGCCGGCCGACGGCGTGGTGACCGGAACGGCCACGGTCGACGGGCGGCCGGTCTGCCTGATGGCCAACGACTCGACGGTGAAGGCCGGGTCCTGGGGAGCCCGGACGGTCGAGAAGATCGTCCGCGTCATCGAGACCGCCTACCGGACGGGCGTCCCGATGGTGTGGCTGGTCGACTCGGCCGGCGCCCGGATCACCGACCAGGTGGACATGTTCCCGGGGCGCCGTGGCGCCGGCAAGATCTTCCACACGCAGGTCCGCGCCAGCGGCTCGATCCCGCAGGTCTGCGCGCTGTTCGGACCATCGGCCGCCGGCGGCGCCTACATCCCGGCGTTCTGCGACGTCGTCGTCATGGTCGACGGCAACGCGTCGATGTACCTCGGCTCCGCGCGCATGGTCGAGATGGTCATCGGCGAGAAGACGACACTGGAGGAGATGGGCGGCGCCAAGATGCACTGCACGGTCTCCGGGGTCGGGCACTTCCTCGCCGCCGACGAGCCGACCGCGATCGACACAGTGCGCAGCTATCTGTCCTATCTGCCGTCGAACTGGACCCAGCAGCCGCCGCGCGCCCCCGCCCGCGACGCCGGCAACGTCGACCTGCGTGCGCTCGTCCCGGTGAGCGAACGCCAGGCCTTCGACATGCGCCGGTATGTCAAAGGGCTGCTCGACGAGGACACCTTCTTCGAGATCCATGCTCTGTGGGCACGCGAGCTTGTGACCGGCTTCGGACGCCTCGACGGCGAGGTGATCGGTGTCGTCGCGAACAACCCGATGTTCAAAGGCGGCGTCCTGTTCGTCGACTCAGCCGACAAGGCGACGCGCTTCATCCAGCTGTGCGACGCCTTCAACGTGCCGTTGCTCTTCCTCGCCGACGTACCGGGTTTCATGGTCGGCACGGCGGTGGAGCGAGAGGGGATCATCCGGCACGGCGCCAAGATGATCAGCGCCGTGTCCGAGGCGACCGTCCCGAAGATCTCGGTGATCGTGCGCAAGGCCTACGGCGCGGGCCTGTATGCCATGGCCGGACCGGGTTTCGAACCGGACGCCACTCTCGCGCTGCCAACGGCAATGATCGCGGTGATGGGTGCCGAGGCGGCGGTCAACGCCGTCTATTTCAACCGCATCCAGGCGATCGAGGACGAGACCGAGCGCGCCGCGTTCGTCCAGAAGCTGCGGGACGAGTACAACGACGACATCGACATCGTCCGGCTCGCGAGCGAGCTGGTCGTCGACGCGATCGTCGAGCCGGAGGATCTGCGCGCCGACCTGATCCGCCGCTACGGTTACTGCCGCGGAAAGGATCGTTCGTTCTCCCGCCGCCGGCACGGCGTCACGCCGGTCTGAGGTCGCTAGACCAGTGCCGCGTGTTCGGCGTCGACGCTGCGGTCGGGCTCGGGTTCGAGGAACACCCAGCGCTTGAAGGACCAGAACCGCCACACCATGCCGATGGCGACCCCGACGATGTTGCCCCAGAAGTTGCGGGCCAGCAGCGAGTTCTGGCCCAGCACGTATTCGCCGAACCCGAGGCAGCCGAGGGTGAGTGTCAGTCCCACAGCGCTGAGCAGGATGAACAGCCCGTACTCACGGCCCAGGCCGGTGCGCGCGCGGTTGCGCCACGTCCAATGCCGGTTCATGAAGTACGACGACGTCGCGGCCACGACCGTCGAGATGGTCTTCGAGGTGATCGGCCGGTGGTGCAACGGGCCCACAACCAGCGCGTTGAAGATCGAGACGTCGATGACGTAGTTGATGGCGCCGACGGCGCCGAACTTGGCCAACTCGTGGATGAGGCCCTGGAAGGCGTCGTAGAGCCCCCGCACCCGCGTCGCCACCATGCCTCAACGATACGGGTGCGTGTCAGACTCTCCGCATGGACTTCCGGCTCAGCGACGAGCACGAAGCGCTCCGCAAGACTGTCGAGGAGTTCGCGCGCGAGGTTGTGGCCCCGGTCGCCGAACACCATGACCGGACCGAGGAGTTCCCCTACGACGTCGTCCGCCAGATGGGGGAGATGGGGCTGTTCGGCCTGCCGTTCCCGGAGGACTACGGCGGGATGGGCGGGGACTTCCTCGCCCTGTGCCTGGCCATCGAGGAGCTGGCGCGCGCCGACTCGAGCGTCGCCATCACGCTGGAGGGCGCCGTCGGCCTCGGCTCGATGCCGATCTACCGGTTCGGGTCCGAGCAGCAGAAGCGGGAGTGGCTGCCGCAGCTGTGCCGCGGCGAGGCGCTCGCCGCCTTCGGGCTGACCGAGCCGGGGGGTGGCACGGACGCAGGCAACCCGCGCACCCGGGCCGTGCTGGACGGTGACGAGTGGGTCATCAACGGCAGCAAGGCGTTCATCACCAACGCGGGCACCGATCTGACCCGCCTCGTCACGGTGCTCTGCCGGACCGGTGAGCGCGCCGACGGGCGACCCGAGCTGACCAGCGTGCTGGTGCCGGTTCCGCGGGAGGGCTTCCGGGCGTCCCGCAAGTACTCGAAGGTCGGCTGGCACGCGAGCGACACCCGGGAGCTCGTGCTCGAGGACTGCCGGGTGCCGGCCGAGAGCGTGCTGGGTGACCGCGGCCGTGGCTATGCGCAGTTCCTGTCCACCCTCGACGAGGGCCGGGTGGCGATCAGCGCGCTGGCAGTCGGGCTCGCCCAGGCATGCGTCGACGAGAGCGTGCGCTACTCCCGGGAGCGGGAGGCGTTCGGGGCGCCGATCGGGTCCTACCAAGGGGTGGCGTTCCGGATCGCCGACATGCAGCTGCGGACGCATGTCGCCCGGCTCGCCTACTACGACGCGGCCGCGCGGATGGCGGCCGGCGCGCCGTTCAAGCGCGAAGCGGCGATGGCCAAGCTCTACAGCTCGACCATCGCCGTCGACAACGCCCGTGACGCGACCCAGGTGTTCGGCGGCTATGGCTTCATGAACGAGTACCCGGTCGCCCGGCATTGGCGCGACGCCAAGATCCTCGAGATCGGCGAAGGCACCAGCGAGGTGCAGCGGCTGCTGATCGCCCGCAGCCTCGGTCTACCGGTCTGACTCGCCGGACCCGCCGTCGGGCTCGGCCGGTGCCGTCGGCTCCGGCTCGTCGCCCTTGGACACCTCGTTGTGCTCGGACGTGGTCACGGCCGTCGGCGCCTTCTCCATGCGCTTGGGCAGCTTCTCGCCGAGGAAGACGCGGCGGACCACGCGCTCCGATGCGCGGCCGTCATCGAACTCACAGAACCGACGCCGGAACTCGGCGCGGGTCTTGGCGGCCTGCTCGCCCCACACGGCGCCGGAGCGGAACGACTCGAGCAGCTCCTCCGCCGTGGTCGCAACCACCCCCGGGGGCTCTTCGATCAGGTCGAAGTTGACGCCGCGACAGCGGACGTAGGTGTCCCAGTCGTAGGCATAGATCGCTATCGGACGGTCGAGCAGCGCATAGTCGAACATGATCGACGAGTAGTCGGTGAGCAACGCATCGGACACGAGGCAGAGATCCTCGACCGACGGATGCGCGGACACGTCGATCAGTCGCCGGGAGGCGGCCAACCCGCCGAGCGCGTCGCCGCCCTCCTCGTCGTTGAAGTAGTGGCAGCGCATGAGCAGCACCGCGTCGTCACCGATCGCCTCGAGGAGCGCAACCAGGTCGACTTCGGGGGTGAACTTCCGCTGATAGTCGCGGAACGTGGGCGCATAGAGCACCACCCGTTTCGACGCCGGGATGCCCAGCCGGACGCGCAGCGCCTCGACGTCCTCATCGGCGGCGTTGACGAGCCGGTCGTTGCGCGGGTAGCCGACTTCGAGCATCTCGTAGTCGGCCGGGTAGGACCGCTCCCAGACCAACGTGGAGAAGCGGTTCATCGACAGGTTGAAGTGCCAGCGATCGATTCGCTTCAGCAAGCGCGCGAAGCTCATTCGGTTGGCGCCGACCGGATAGTCCTGGAGGTCGAGGCCCATCTTCTTCAGCGGCGTGCCGTGCTGGGTCTGCAGGTGGATCGCGCCCTTGCGCCGGCGCACCACGTCGGGGAAGTTGGCGTTGTTGACCAGGAACTTCGCCCGGGCGAGCAAGCGGTAGTAAGCGAGTGTGTCGGGCCGCACCCACGGCACACCTTCGGGAATCTGGGCCGTCTCCGGATCCCGGATGACCCACACACCCCTGACTTCGGGCGCGAGCTCCTTGGCCTTCCAGTAGATCGCGGCCGGGTTGCAGGAGATGCCCCGATACCAGTACGACGCATAGACGGCGAGATGCTCGTCGAGGGGCAGGTGGTAGTGCAGGCGGTAGTACTGCCGCTTCAGCTTGCGCAGGACCTTCCCGCCGATCCGCGTGACGCGCCGCTGGACTCCCTGGCCGACTGTGACGAGGCGGGCCAGGATCTGCATGAAACGCTCGAGCGCCCGGTAACGACGGTAGGCGTCGCGCATGACGAACGCGGCTAGTAGACCGGCTACACCGGGCGGGCGCGCGACCGGTTCGGCCGGCTTGTGCAGCTCGAAGTGCTCGTGCGCGGCGTGGAAGAAGTCACGCTGGTCGGCGCGGGTGAGCCGCCGGTTGCTGCCGAGGATCGTGACGACGTGCTCGACTTCGCGGCGCATGAGGAACGGGAGCCAGTGCTGCAGGTGAGGGTTGGCGTCGATGAACGCATAGACGCGGTCCCACTGGTCGAAGATGTCGAAGTGTTTGCGGTTGCGACTGCGCAGGATGTTCCCTTGCCGGCGCTGTCGGTAGAGGATGCAGACGCGGTCGAGGATGCTGATGGTCTCGGCGGCCAGCATCGTCGGATAGGTCCACGGAGTGTCTTCGTAATAGCCCGAGGGGAAGTGAAAGCCACCGGCGCGCACGAAGTCCGTCCGGTAGGCCTTGTTCCATACGACCATCAGCAGCTCGAGCAGCTCGGGTCGCTCGGCCGTCGTGAAAACCGCGGGCCCCTTGGCGCCGAGCAGGTCGGCGAGCTGGTTGCGAACGGTGCCGAACCAGTACTGGCGGGCATAGTCGAAGATGACGATGTCCGGCCGGTCGGTCTGATCGATGCGCGCCGAGATCGCTTTCAGGGAGCCGGGCACCATCAGGTCGTCGCTGTCGACGAAGAGCAGGTATTCCCCGGTCGCGTCGGCCATTCCGGCTTCACGAGCCAGCCCTAACCCGACGTTCTTGGCGAGGTGGATGACCCGCAACCGCGGGTCGGTGGTGGCGTACTCGTCGAGGATCTTGCCGCTGCCGTCCGGCGACCGGTCGTTGATCGCGATGAGCTCGAAGTCGGTGAAGGACTGCGCGAGGATCGAGTCGAGGCATTCGCGCAGATATGCCCGCACGTTGTACACGGGCAGGATGATGCTGAATCTCGTCACCGACAGCGCCTGAATCTTCCTCGTCGTAGCACGAATGGCCGCGGACACCGCCGCAGGCTTCCAAGGACGCGACCGATCCTACTGGCCGGTTCCGGCCCCACCGTCACGACAGGCGCGGCGCCGCGTCGATAACGTTGCGCCGTGACCTCCGCACTGCCTGTCGTGGGAATGGTCGGCGCCGGCCAGCTCGCCCGGATGACCCACCAAGCGGGGATCGGCCTCGGGTTGACGCTGCGGGTGCTGGCCGAGTCGCCTGACGACGGTGCGGCGCTGGTGACGCCGGGGGTCGAGCTGGGCGCGCCGGATGATCTCGGCGCGCTGATGCGCTTCGCCAAGGGCTGCGACGTGGTGACCTTCGACCACGAGCACGTGCCCGCCGAGCACCTGCGTGCCCTCGAGGCCGCCGGTGTCGAGGTGCGGCCCGGTTCGGCCGCCCAGCTGTTCGCGCAGGACAAGCTCGCGCAACGACGGCGGCTGTTCGAGCTCGGGCTGCCGGTGCCGGCGTTCGCGCCGGTCACCTCCGTCGCCGACATCGAGCGGTTCGGCGCGGAGCACGGCTGGCCGGTGGCCCTCAAGGCCATCCGGGGCGGGTACGACGGGCGCGGTGTGTGGATGCTGGACGCCCCGCCCGACGTCCTGCCGTCGGTGCCGGTCTATGTCGAGGAACGCGTGCTGCTCATGCACGAGCTCGCCGTGCAGGTGGCCCGGCGGCCGTCCGGCGAGATGCGCGCCTGGCCCGTCGTCGAGACGGTGCAGGAGGACGGCATCTGTGTCGAGGTGGTCGCGCCCGCCCCGCGCATCAGCCCGGCTCTGTCGACGGAGGCAGCGCGGATCGGCACCCGGCTCGCGGAGCAGCTGGACGTGACCGGCCTGCTGGCGGTGGAGCTCTTCGAAGCCCCGGGTGGGCTCGTCGTCAACGAGCTCGCGATGCGCCCGCACAACTCCGGGCACTGGTCGATCGACGGTGCTGTGACGGACCAGTTCGAACAACATCTGCGTGCGGTGCTCGACTGGCCACTCGGCGATCCGGCACCCGTTGTCCCCGTGACGGTGATGGCCAACCTCCTGGGCGGCGCGCACACCGAGCTCGCCACGACGCTCCCGGCCGCCCTGGCCGCCGTGCCGGAGGCGCGAGTGCATCTGTATGGGAAGGCGCCGCGGCCGGGTCGCAAGCTCGGTCACGTCACCGTGCTCGGTGACGACGTGGTCGAGGTGCGGGACCGCGCGCGACTCGCGGTGTCGATCCTGCGGGGGGACGACTGATGGCGCCGCTCGTCGGCATCGTGATGGGCAGTGACTCCGACTGGCCGACGATGGAAGGCGCCGCCACGGCTCTGGCGGAGTTCGACGTCGAGCACGAGGTGCGGGTCGTATCGGCGCACCGGATGCCTCGCGACATGCTCGACTACGGCGCCGGCGCGGCGGGCCGCGGTCTGCGCGTCGTCATCGCCGGTGCCGGTGGCGCTGCTCACCTCCCGGGCATGCTCGCCGCGGTCACCCCGCTGCCGGTCATCGGCGTCCCCGTCCCGCTCACCCACCTCGATGGGATGGACTCGCTGCTCTCGATCGTGCAGATGCCGGCCGGGGTGCCGGTCGCGACGGTCTCGGTCGCGGGGTCACGCAATGCGGGACTGTTGGCAGTGCGCATCCTCGGGACCTGCGACGAGGACCTGCGCCGGCGCATGGAGGAGTTCCAGCAGTCGCTCGGCGACATCGCCCGCGGCAAGGACGCCGATCTGCAGGCCCGTCTCGGCGGCGCGGGCGGGCAAGGCACCATGGAGGGGTGAGCCAGCCCGACGTCCTCCGCCAGGAGCTGGTCGCGTGGAGCGTCGAGGTGGGCGATCCGGGCGACCTCCTGTCGTGGCTGCCCGCGGGCAAGGCGTTCGCGTTCCTGCGCGGCCATGACGGCATCGTCGGCTGGGGCGAAGCAGCGCGGTTGCCGGCGGCGAGCACGGCCCGGTCCGGCGCGGCAGTCGCCTCGGAGGTCGACGAGCTCCTCACCGGGATGACCGTGCGGGACGACGTCGGGCTGCCCGGCAGCGGCCCGGTGGCGATCGCCAGCCTGGTGTTCGACCCCCGCGCGACCGGCTCGGTCGTCGTCGTACCGAAGGTGGTCCTCGGGCGCCGGGACGGCCGGTCCTGGCTGACCCTGGTGACCCCGCCGGGCGCGGTGCAGGTGCCGGCGTTGCGGCGCCGCCCACACGCTGCCCGCCACCCGGTCCCGGCTCGGGTCAGCGGCCAGGTCCCGGCGGAGGACACCTGGCGCGAGGCCGTTGCCGGAGCTGTCGTCAGGTTGCGGGCCGGCGAGCTCGACAAGGTCGTCCTCGCCCGGGCGCTCGACGTCGAGGCGGAGGCGCCCGTCGACGCCCGCGTCGTCGCGGCCAAGCTGGCCGAGCGCTTTCCCTCCTGCTTCACCTATGTCTGCGACGGCCTCGTCGGGGCCTCCCCCGAGCTGCTGGTGCGGCGCCTGGGCAGGCAGGCGGAGTCGCTCGTGCTGGCCGGCTCGTCGCGGCGCGGGTCGACGCCGGACGAGGACGCCGACCTCGAGCGCGCCCTGGCTTCGTCCGCCAAGGACCTGCACGAGCACCGGCTGGCCGTCGAGTCCGTGCGCCAGGCACTCGAGATGGTCGCCAGCGAGGTCGAGACCGACCCGGCGCCGCAACTGCTGCGGCTGGCCAACGTCATCCATCTGGCCACGCACGCGCAGGCCTGGCTGCCCACGCCGCCACCATCCGCACTCGCTCTGGCGGCCGCCCTGCATCCGACGGCGGCGGTCGGCGGGACGCCTCGCGGGCCCGCGCTGGACATGATCCGCGAGCTCGAGTCGGCACCGCGCGGCCGCTACGCCGGGCCAGTGGGTTGGGTCGACGCGCACGGCGACGGCGAGTTCGCCATCGCGCTTCGGTGTGCCCAGCTCGACGGCTCCCGGGCGCGGGTCTGGGCGGGAGCCGGCATCGTGGCCGAGTCCGATCCGGACGCCGAGGTCGCCGAGACCACGGTCAAGCTCGAGGCCGCGCTCACCGCTTTGCTGTCCTGAGCACGCTCGGCGGCGAACTGGGCGAAACCGGGCGGGAGGAGTCGCCCGCCGGCTGGCGAAGTCGGGAACACGCGCCCAACCCCCCGGGAGCCCCTCATGCGCCGCACCACCCTGCGTTATCCCGTGCTCCTCGCCCTGGCGGCGGTCACCGCCGTCAGCGTGCAGGTCGGTCAGGCGGCTCCGAAACCGACGACGGTGTTCGTCAACCCGGGTCCGGGTGGGTTCACGTCATCCAACGTGTCCTACATCGCATCGATCCCGACCGGCGCGGGCGTCAGCGCACGCGTCGTCAAGGTGAACGGGCAGCGACGGCTCTACATGAGCAGCGCGCACAGCCTGACGATCTATGACCTCACCAACCCGGCGCTGCCCGTGCCGATGGGCGCACTGCCGATCTACAACTGGGAGAACGAAGACATCGCCGTCTCCAGAGACGGCAACACGACGATCCTCACCGAGTTCATGAGCGCGCTCTACCTGCACGTCATCGACACGTCCAACCCGCACGCACCGGTCCTTCGCGGCACCATCGAGCTCGACGGCTCGCATACTGCCGAGTGCGCCGACCTGCACTGCAACTACCTGTTCGCGAGCAACGGCAAGACCTACGACATCCGCAACAACGGCGGCCCGATCCCGACATCTCGTACGCCGGTAGCCCTGCCGCGCGCCAGATGGTGGTCGACCGAGATCGGCGTCGGTGAGGCGCACGCGCTGCATCGAGACGCGGGCGGTTACTGGATCGCCGACGAGACGCCGCTCGTGGTGTTCCGCGCCGACAACCCGCTTTTGGCGCACCGCGTCAGCACCGGCAACATCACCAAGAACACCGCCTACCAGCACAACAACGTGCGCCCCGCCGCCGGTCGCTACCGGCCGCGCAAGGCAGGCGACAACAGCAAGGCACTGCGACTCGGCGAGCTGCTGATGACGGAGGGCGAGACCAACTTCAGCCCGCGGTGCAACGGCGGCAGCGGCGCGTTCTCGACCTGGTCGATGGTCGGTTTCGACAAGGGCGTGCCGATGAAGCAGGAGCACGTGTTCCGCCCGGTCAACGGCAACTACGCCTCCAACGGTGACCCGGCGGTCAACGCGCTCGGCTGCTCCGGCCACTGGTTCACCGTCCGCTCGGACCGGCCCGGCCGCTACAAAGGCGATTACCTCGTCGCCGCAGGCTGGTATGAGCACGGCACCCGGATCCTGTCGGTCAACGCCAAGACCGGCGAGATCAAGCAAGCCGGGTTCTTCCAGCCCGTGCGCGGCTCGGCGTCCGCGGCCTACTGGGTCCGCGGCACCAACTACATCTACGTCGTGGACTACCAGCGCGGCATCGACATCCTGAAGTTCGACCCCACGGCGGCACCGCCGAGCGCGGCGCTGACCACGAAGTCCTGGCTCGCCAAGCTGCACACGGTTGACACCCTGAGCCAGCAGGCGCGGTTCTGGTGCCAGCAGGCCATGCAGCGCACGGCCTGACGATCAACCGGCAGTCAGGGTCACGTCGCCGATCACGAAGGACGTCTGCCGCGACGAGTTCTCGGTGCCGGTGAACTTCAGCGTGACCCTCTGGCCGGCGTAAGCCGCTGCGTTGAAGGTTCGCAGCGCAGGGCGGCTGCGGGAGGGATTCGTCGGCGCGATGTCGGACGGGTTGTGGCGCCTGTCAGCTGGCGGTGACGGTAACCGTCCAGTTCCCACTATTTCCGGTGCATCGCATCGCCTCGCCGCAGGACTGCCGGCTCGCACTGAGCCGGGCGGTGCCGGCTGCGTTGACGTCGTAGGTCGCGGTCACCGTGCCGCAACCGGTGCCCGGCGCGTGCGGGCATCCGGAACCTCCACCGGCGATGCTGGGCGCGGTGCCGACGGACAGCACGGCCCCGCTCGGGTCGGCCAACGCCCAGTAGGTGCTGTGCAAGGTGACGACCAGATGGTCGCCGACATGCGCCGTGACTGTCGTGCCGTTGGCCGGCTCGGCGAGGTGGACGGTCGCGCCGCCGCCGCTTCCCGGGCCCACCGAGTCGGTGGGTGACGACGACGAGCCGCATGCGGTCGCGGTCAAGGTGGCGGCGACCGCAACCGCGCGCAGAAGTCGGGTCAGGTCCATCGGGCACCTTCCTCTCGCTGATGAGACGGCCGGCCGGTCCCGCAGGATCCGGCCGACCGTCTCGAAATTCGGCGGGAGGTCAGCTCACGTTGACTGCCGTGTCATCGACGACGAAGGACGTCTGCAACGACGAGTCCTCGGTCCCGGTGAACTTGACCGTGACCGTCTGTCCCGCGAAGCCCGCCAGACTGAACGACTTCTGGCTGTAGCCGGTCGCCTTGTTCAGGTTGGAGTAGGTCGCGAGCGTCGTGGTGCCGACCTGGACGGTGAGCTTGTCGTAGGCCGTCGCGGTCGTCGTCTCGGCCGTGTCGATGTGCAACCAGAACGAGAACGTGTAGGACGAGCAGCCCGCCGGCAGCGTCACCGACTGGGACAGAGTGTCGGTGTGGGTCGTGCCGTAGCCGTCGAGCCATGCCTTCCACGAGCCACTGTGCGCGGCCTCACCGGCGGAGCCGTCGACGACGCCGGCTGAAGCCGTCCACGGCGCAGCCGCTCCGGTTTCGAAGCCGGGGTTGCCGAGCTTCTGGCCGGGTGCCGGGCAGCCGCCACCACCGGATGAGCTGATCGTCCAGGTGAAGGCCGTCGAGCCCTTGGCGTTGGTGGTGTCGGTTGCGGTGACGGTGACCGAGTAGGTGCCGGCGGTTGACGGTGTGCCCGAGATCAGCCCGGTGGAGGCGCCGATGGACAGGCCGGCCGGCAGGCCGCTGGCGGTGTAAGTCAGCGTCTGCCCGGCGGCGGAGTCCGAAGCCCTGATCTGCAGGCTCGTCGCAGTGCCGACGGTGCCGGTCTGGTTACCGGGGTTGGTGACCGTCACGGTGTTGCCGGTGCCACCGCCACCGCCCACGATCGGGTGCGAGATCTGGCAGCCTGCGGCGTCGTTCGAGTACGTCGACTGCATCGCGAACGAGCCGGTCGCGAAGGAGATGTTCTGCGCGCCGCCGGTGCCTCCGACACCCACCCACGCGCACTTGTCGGCGTTCTCGTAACCCTGGATGTCGGTCCAGCCTCCGGCCGGGTTCTGGTCGGTGATCGTCTCGGAATACTCGTGCCCTTCGACGATCGTCACGCCGTCGAGGGCGCCCGCGGTGCCGGCGTTGACGTAGTTCTGGCCGCAGCTCGTGCCGGCATCCGGCAGGTACGGGAGGTTGGTGAACGCGACGTCGCCGACTGTCGACGAGACGCCGCCTCCGGTCAGGGTCGTGTCGCCGTTCCAGTCGTGCCACGCGCAGAAGCCGCCGGTCTTGTAGTTGTCCGGGTTGGCGCCGGGCGGCGCGACGACGACGTACTGGGCGTTGCGGTTGCTCGCAGCGCTGGTGTTGCCGAAATGGCTTGCCGCCTTGACGGCCTCGACTCCGATGGCGTGGCCACTGGCCGCCGTCGGTGAAGCGGCGGCCGTGTCGGCCCAGACACCGGCGTAGGCGCCCCCGGTCGGATAGGCGACGTGTGGCGCCGAGGCCGGGCAGGTCGTCGCTCCCGCGGCGACTCCTTCACAGAACTGCGTCATGACGCCGGACCAGGTCTCGCCGTTGGTCCCGACTCCCTTGAACAGCTGCTGCAACCGCGGGGCCACACCTTTCGTGTCGCCGGTCAACGTCAGGTTGCCGAAGCTGTCGGTGCCGCTCGACCCCCACTGCGAGCCCCAGAAGATGAGATAGACCTTCTCCGCGCCGGTGGTGACGCCGATGCCGTCCACGCCGCCGCCATAGCGCAGCGGACCGGAGCCGGTGGCGGCTGCCGCCGCGTGCTTGCGCTGTGCCTGCGCCGACGCCTGGGTCGGGAAGACCCGTTTGCCCTGCGCGTGGCCGGCCGGCCGACCGGCCGAGCCGTCAGTCCCGCTGCCGCCGGCCGCGGCTGCGGGGGCGGTGAGCACTGCGCCGCTGACGGCGAGCGCGGCGACGGCGGTCACACCCAGTTGCGCGGCCAGCCGTCGGGCGGAGAGAGGTTGCGCCATTGACGTCCCTTCGATGTAGTTGTTTGCGACATCTGGGCGGTTGCCGCACATTTGGCGCGGCGGACGCTAGACCGGCGGAACAAACGCGTCAATATGCCGCGCGGGCCTGGAAGATGTTGCTTTGTGTCCGCGGCCGTCAGGCCAGCGCAGCAGCACCAGCCGCGCGCAGCCGATCGTGCAGGGCGGCGTTCTCGCGCCGGTCGGTCCGGACCTCGACGAGCCGGACACCGCGTGGCGGCGCAGCCAGGGCCGTGGCCAGCTCGGACGCGGTGCGGACGTGGCAGTGGCCGACGTCGTACGCCGCCGCAAGGCGCGCCAGGTCCACGCCGTGTGGAGTGCCGAAGAGCCGCTCGAAGGTCGTGTCGTCGTCGCTGCCGGACTGGGGGAGCAGCGAGAAGATGCCGCCACCGTCGTTGTTGACAACGACAAACGTGATGTCGGCGTGTGCCGGCCCGAGCAGGCCGTTGACGTCGTGCAGCAAGGACAGGTCGCCGGTGAGTGCATAGGTGGGGCCGTCGTGGGCGAGGGCGACACCGGTCGCCGTCGAGACGAAGCCGTCGATGCCGGAGACGCCGCGGTTGGCGATCACGCGCAGGCCCTCGCGCGGCGCCATCGTCAGGTCCAGGTCGCGGATGGGCATGCTCGAAGCGACGACCAGCGTCGCACCGGATGGCAGCAACGCGGCGACATCACGTGCGACTCGAGGCTCGGTCAGCGTGTTGGTCTCGTCGAGGACACCGTCAATCGCACTGGTCACCGATCCCGCAGCTGCCAACCATTCGGAGCGCCAGTGGGGGTCGCCGACCACAGCTACGGCGGCGAGCGTCTCGGCGTCACAACGGAAGACGGCCGCACTCGTGCGGGTCGGGTCCCACCAGGAACCGTCGCGGTCGACGACGACGTGCGGCGTCGCCGCGAGCCACGTCGACAGCGCGCGCGACAGTCCTAGCCGTCCGGACACGATGACGAGTTCGGGGACATGGGTGGACACGAATCGCTCGTTCGCCAGCAATGCGTCACTGCCACGCAGGGCGCCGGGTCCTCGGCGGGCATTGCTGTGCGGCTCGGCGATCAGCGGCCAGCCGGCGCGGTCGGCGAACGCGACGAGGGCCTCCGCGTCCGCGGACGACAGGCCGTCGCCGGCGACGACCACCCCTCGGTCGGCCGCGGCGATGCGCTGCACGAGCTCCGGCGGAGGCGGAGCGGCTATGCGCGCCGATGCGGTCCATGGCGAGCCGCCGGCCCGGCCCGCCAGCGAGTGCGGGAAGCCGACGCCGTCGTCGGCCGGCGTCAGCGGTTCGCGCAGCGCGAGGTTGAGGTGCACCGGCCCGGCCGGCCCGCCGGATGCACCGGTCAGGACAGCCACGGCCCGCGACACCAGCGAGCGCCAGTGCCGGACGGAGTCCGGACGCGACTCGGGCACACCGACGTCGCAGGACCACCGCACGGCTGTGCCATAGAGCCCGGTCTGGTCGATCGTCTGGTTGGCTCCGACCCCGCGCAGCTCCGGTGGCCGATCCGCCGTCAGCAGCAGCAACGGCACGCGCGACTGGTCGGCCTCGAGCACCGCGGCGTGGAAGTGCGCGGCGGCTGTGCCGGAGGTGCAGAGGACGGGCACGGGCCGGCTGGTCGTGCGTGCCAGGCCGAGGGCGAGAAACGCCGCTGACCGTTCGTCGATGCGGACATGCAGCCGGATGCTCGGGTGATCGGCCAGCGCCAGCGCGATCGGCGTCGACCGCGACCCCGGTGCGAGCACGGCGTCGGTGACTCCGTGCCGGACCAGCTCGTCGACGACGACGAGCGCGAACGCGTGCCCGGCGTTGCGGGCCGTGGTGTCACCGCCCGGCACGGTCTGCCGCCTCCATGCGCTCGAGCCAGGATCGGGTGACATCAGGTGCGGCGCGCACGAGATCGGGATCGGGGTGGACCGGACGCACCGGCAGCATGCCGTCGACCGGCAGCAACGAGTCGCGGGTGACGTCGGCAGCGAGCAGCGACACGGTGCCGAGCCCGCACGCGAACGGCAGCTCGGGCAACGCGGCGGCGAGCGCGACGCCGGCTGCGATGCCGACGGAGGTCTCGATCGCGCTGGACACGACAACGGGCAGCCCACATGCGTCCGCGACCTCGAGACAGCGACCCACCCCGCCGAGCGGCTGGACTTTCAGGACGACCAGATCCGCTGCCTCGAGGCCCGCGACGTGCAGCGGGTCCGCGGCCGTGCGGATCGACTCGTCGGCGGCGAGCCGCACGTTGACCCGGCGGCGCAGCGCGGCCATCTCCTCGAGGGTGCGGACGGGTTGCTCGGCGTACTCGAGATCGAACTCGTCCAGCGCCTTGAGTGCGACGACCGCCTCGTCGACGGTCCAGGCGGCGTTGGCGTCGACCCGCAGCTTGCCATCGGGACCGAGTGCTGCGCGCACGGCCTCGACCCGCGCCAGGTCGTCCTTGAGGCTCTGGCCCTTCTCGGCGACCTTCACTTTCGCTGTGCGGCAACCCGACGCGTGCGTCATCTCGTGCGCCTGCTGCGGACCAACGGCCGGCACGGTCGTGTTGACGGCGATGTGGTCGCGCACCGCGGTGGGCCAGCCGGTCACCGCAGCTTCGCGGGCAGCGGCCAGCCAGGCGGCGCAGGTCCTGGCGTCGTATTCGGGGAATGGCGAGAACTCGCCCCACCCGGCCGGGCCCTGGATCAGCACCCCACTGCGCCGGTCCTGGCCACGAAAGCGCACCCGCATGGGTACGTCGAACACGAGTGTCTGCAAGCCCTCGCTCATGCCAGCAGCAGACCGACAGCGAGCAGCAGGGCCACCGCGAGCTCGAGCCGGCCGGTGCCGCCGAGGGCCGGGATCAGCGCGCGTCCGACACCTCCCTCGCGGACCGCCGTCACCGGCTCCTTGGCGAGGGGAATCGCCAGCAGAACGAGCACCGGCCAGGCGGAGCGGGATGCCAGCGGCACCCCGACCGCGGCGAGAACGAGCGCAATCACGATGAGGCTGACGAACAGCAGCCTGGTGCGGGCTTCGCCGATGCGCACCGCGAGGGTGCGCTTGCCGGCGACGGCGTCGGTCGGCACGTCGCGCAGGTTGTTGACGACGAGTATCGCCACGGCAAGCAGCCCGGTGGCGACGCCGCCGACCCATGCGGCGGCCGGGATCTCGCGGTGCTGGACGTAGGCGGAGCCGGCGGTGGCAACCAGTCCGAAGAAGAGAAAGACGAAGACCTCGCCGAGCCCCTCCGAGGCGTAGGGGCGAGGGCCGCCGCTGTAACCCAGCAGCGCGACGAACGAGCCCAGCCCGATGAGCAGCAGCCACCAGGAGACGGATGCGGCCAAGGCCACGCCGGCCGCGGCGGCGACCGCGATCGCGACGAAGACGGCGCCGAGCATCCGGGGCGGCGACACCAGTCCGCTGGCGACGGCGCGGCGAGGACCGGCCCGCTGCACCGTGTCGATGCCGCGGACCCCGTCGAAGTAGTCGTTGGCGAAGTTGACCGCGATCTGCACCGAGAGCGCGACGGCCAGGGCGAGCGCGAACCGCCACCAGACCAGCCCGCCGTCACTCGCTCCGGCCGCGGTGCCGACCAGGACGGGGGCCGCGGATGCCGGCAGCGTGCGTGGCCGAGCGGCCTCTACCCAGACGTTCACGCGGTCGGCCTCACGGTTGCTAAGCCTGCCAGCAGGCTCCCGCCGACGCTGCCGCGGGTGGACGCAGTGCCGCGGTCAGGCCGCGCCGCGGCTCAGTGCCAGCAGCCAGTCGGCGTCGCCACCTTCGGTGGCATACAGCTCTGAGGCGTCCGGCGGTGTTGCGAGGTCGAGCAGCAGCGCGATCGGAACTCGCGCGGCGAGGAGCATCATGACCTTCTGGTCCTTGCTCATGGTGCACTCCACTTCCGGAAATGTCCTCTTCCGTATCGGGCCGAACGGAGCAGCAACTGTTGCGCCATTCGGGCGAACCCCTGCTCGCAGGCATGGGAGTCATGCCTGACCACGAGGGGCGCGGCCCTAGGATTTTGCTGTGAATCCGTCGTTTGACACGTTCGTGTTGCCCGAGGAGCACCAGCTGCTCCGCAAGACGGTGCGGGAGGTCGCGGCCGACAAGATCGCGCCGCGCGCCGCCGAGATCGATGAGCGGGCGGAGTTCCCCTGGGATGTCTACGACGCGCTGGTCGCGGCCGATCTGCATGCCGTGCATGTGCCTGAGCAGTACGGCGGCATCGGCGCCGACGCGATCGCTTCGGCGATCGTCATCGAGGAGATCGCCCGCGCCTGTTGCTCGTCCTCGCTGATCCCGGCGGTCAACAAGCTCGGCACGATGGGGCTCATCCTCGCCGGCAGCGAGGAGCTCAAGCAGCACTACCTCGGCAAGCTGGCTCGGGGCGAAGGGATGTTCAGCTACTGCTTGTCCGAGCCGGAGGCCGGCTCCGACGCAGCGAACATGAAGACGCGCGCCGTACGCGATGGAGACAGCTTCGTTCTCAACGGTACGAAGCGCTGGATCACCCATGCCGGTGAGTCCGACTTCTACACCGTCATGGCGGTGACGGATCCCGATGCCGGGTCGCGTGGCATCTCGGCGTTCATCGTCGAGAAGGCCGATGCCGGTGTGTCATTCGGCGCGGCCGAGAAGAAGATGGGCATCAAGGGCTCACCGACGCGCGAGGTCTATCTCGACAACGTGCGCATCCCGGCCGACCGGATGATCGGTGAGGAGGGCAGCGGCTTCAAGACCGCGCTGCGGACCCTCGATCACACGCGGTTGACCATCGGTGCGCAGGCACTCGGCGTCGCGCAGGGCGCGGTCGACTACTGCCTCGGCTATGTGCAGGAGCGCAAGCAGTTCGGCAAGCCCATCTCGGAGTTCCAAGGGGTGTCCTTCATGCTCGCCGACATGGCGATGAAGACGGAGGCGGCGCGGGCGCTGATCTACACGGCGGCGTCCATGTCGGAGCGGATGGAGCCCGAGCTGACGTTCATGTCGGCCGCGGCGAAGTGCTTCGCGTCGGACGTCGCGATGGAGGTCACGACCAACGGTGTGCAGCTGCTCGGCGGCTACGGCTACACGCGGGACTATCCCCTCGAGCGGATGATGCGCGACGCGAAGATCACCCAGATCTACGAGGGCACCAACCAGATCCAGCGGCTCGTCATGTGGCGCAACCTCGCGAAGAACCACCCGGTCCGCTGAGGCTCTTCCTGCTCACCTGCCTAGATCCGGACCCGGACGCGCTGATATATGTGCGAGATGTCGATGCGGGACACGTCGGTTGCGGGGCTGGTCACGACATCGACCGTCCTGGTCGCGGTTGTCCTCGGGCCGAGCGCGCCGGCCGTCGGGCAGGCTCCGGCGGGTCCGCTCGGTGTTGCACAGACGCAGACATGGAAAGTGCCCGAGCCGCTGTGCTCGATCACCCAGGCCTGGCAGAAGGCGCCCGGCGCATTGCACCCGCAGTCGGTCACCTTCACGGGCACCGTGTCGTGTGCGTCGGTGCCGCCGAACCTCGTCGTTGATGGCGAGATCGACGTCTACGACGTGGCACCGGGGGCTGCGGGCGACCTCAACTCGCCGCCGGTCCTCACGGCCCGGGCCAGCATGGGCCCGGCTGACTCACCCGCGTCATTCTCACTGCGGCCGGTGCTGAGTCCTCCGAAGGCCGGGCACGACTACGACTTCCAGTTCCTCGTCTCGTTCGTCGACACCGTCGACAGCAGCGTCGAAGGTGTCTCGGGTACTCCGCCCCAGTGCACCACGCACACCCCGGACCCCTTTGGTGGCGGGCCGCCCAACGGGGTGCCTCCGTCCGTCGACTGCCAGTTCCTCGAGAACGTCGCGATCCCCTAGCGGTAGCGATCCACGCGGTGGGTAGCGGGTGAGCGTCACCAGCCGCAGAAGGCGTCGGCGAAGCTGAGCAGCAGCGGGCCGTGGTAACCCGGATCGCCGGTGGCACTGGTGGTGATCTTGAAGAGCTTGACGCCCTCGGGCTTGACCTGGAGGTCGTAGGCCGGGCCGGGGGAGATCGGGTAAGTGCCGACGAGCGCGCCGTCCTCGTAGAACTTGAACGTGCCGTTGGCCACGCCGTTCTGCTCGGCGCTGTCGTCGACGGAGTAGCGCACGCTGGCATAGACGCAGGTGCCATGCAGGTTGAACACGACGGTCTGTGGCGACGACGACTCGAACTTCAGCGCGTGCTTCATCGGAGCCCCGTCGGTCACGCCCTGGCCGGTGGAGTAGCCGCTGGTTGCGGAGACCGGCGTGATGGTGTTGATGTAGTGCCAGTTGCCGACGAAGAACCGGCGCTTGTGGCTGCACGCCGCCGCTGCGGTGCTTGTCGCGCCGACACAGGTCCGGTAAGTGCGCCAGCCGCTCTTCGGCACCGGGAGGTTCGTGTCATAGCCCGCGCCGTGCAGCACGGCCAGGTGCGCGACGGTCTGCCAGGAGCCGTTGACAAGTCGTTGGAGCTTGACGGTGGCGTTGCTCCCACGCGCCGGGTTGACGTCGCCCCACAGGTGCGCGGTCTTGTGCTGTTCGGCCATCGGCGGCGCGAAGAACCTGATCGTCGTCTTCTGCAGGCCGAGTGCCGATCCGGCGAACGGCGCCAGCGTCGCGGCCGGCACGGCCATGACGGCGGCGAGGATGACGGCGGTGGCGAAGCGTCGCGGTGATCGCATACGCCGAGACGGTAGGCACCCGCGATGCGTCGGGGAACCGCCCGATCGGGCCAGATGTGTCCGCCGTCCACAGGATCCGTCGACGACCGTGGTCGTCCACAGCTCGCAGCTTTGGTCCGGCGGGCTCGAGCGACTCCGAATAGTATTCGAACATGCATTCGATCAGCGGCGTCCGGGAGGATTTCGCGGCTTGGGCCGCGGAGTTCGACCCGTCGGCGCGCACGGTCGAGAGCTGTCGGCGGGTCATGGCCGACGCGGCGGCGCTGGAGCGGATGGCTGCGGCGGTCAAGGCGCAGGCGGCCGCGCGGGTGGCCGAGTCGGGCAGCTGGCGGCAGGCCGGCGACCGCTCGGCCGCACACGAGCTGGCCCGCGCGACGGGGAGCACCCTCGGCGCGGCCCGGGAGGCGCTGGAGACCGCGACGGCGTTGCGCGAGCTGCCCGACCTGGCTGCCGCGGCCCGTCGCGGCGAGCTGTCACCGGCGCAGACGTCGGCCGTAGCCGCCGTCGGTGTCGTTGCCCCCGACCTGGTGCCCGAGCTGATGCAGCGGGCCGGGCAGACGACCGTCGCGGAGCTGCGCGAGGAGTGCGCCCGCGCCGCGGCGACCCGCGAGCCGGACCCGGAGGAGAAGCGGCGACGGATCCGCGAGCAGCGTTCGCTGCGCAGCTGGGTCGACGCCAGTGGTGCGCGGGTGCTGCAGCTGCGCGACGCGCCCGACGTCGTCGCCGGCGTCATGACCGACATCGCGCCCGCGCG